>JBDRDQ010000390.1:0-4917 GCA_043820695.1 Gemmatimonadota bacterium
GCTCCAGGAGATCTACGACTGGTTTACTGAAGGCTTCGAGACAGCAGATCTGAGAGCTGCGGCGCGTGTCCTGGAGGAGCTCGAGGAGGGTCGCCGACGCCATTCCCTGGCGGTAAGGGCTGGCCGCTAGTACCCGATCCCCGTTCCGACCGGGTACTGGTCGCTGACCTTCACAGGAAGCTTCCCGGTTGGCGCCAACTCGCCGGTGAGTGCCCTTACAAAGCTGTCGAAGTAGACCTCCTGGTTTCCGTACCAGCCCCTTTCGCCGTACCCCACCAGGAAGGCGGGGACTTCGGGAATCACCCTGATGAGGTGCGGGTTTCCGTAGGCCATGGCCACCACCCGGCCGGGTTTGGCTTCCATGAGCCTGTGCAGAAAAGCCAGATCCTCCTCCCTGATGGGCGTGGCATCGCCGTTTCGGTCGCGGATGACGAAGAGGGAGAGGATGACCAGGTCGGCTTCGGACGCGGCGGCCCAAACGGCGTCATAGACGGCGGGACCCGTTCCCGGGCGGAGGGTATAGCTCCGTACCCCTGGAAAAGCCCCCGCCAACGTCGTCGCCAACACTGCCGGGGAGGGGTCTTCCTGGGTTTTCTGCACGCTGATGTTCACGATCCTCCCCAGCCCATCGCGAGAAACGGGGAGCACTCCCTCGTTCTTGAGGAGGGTCAGCGATCGATCGGCCACCTCCTGCACCAACGCCAGGTGGGCGGGGATCCCTACGGTCTCTCCCACCCGGGCCTCCTCGACGAACCGTTGCTCGTGAAGATTCAGCCGTGCTTTCAGGGTGAGGAGCTTCCTGACCGCCTAGTCCACCCGCGCCTCGGTGATCCGTCCCGACTGAACGGCCAGGACCAGGGCCCGGATGGTGGCCACCGGGTCTTTCGGCTTCAGGATGATGTCGTGCCCGGCCTCGAAAGCCATCACAGCCACCTCCTCGGCCCCGAATCGTTCCACGACATGGTCGTACCAGAGGTCGTCGGAGGTTAGAACTCCTTCGAACCCCAACCGGTCCCGGAGCCAGCCCGATGCAAGTTTGGGTTCGACGCTGGCCGGAAGTTCGGAGCCGTCCGTCACCGAGGGTATGGCGATGTGCTCGCTCATCACGAAGTCCACCCCCGCATCGATGGCGTCCCTGAAGGCCCGGAAATCCTCAGCTTCCACGGCCGGGGCCGGCTTGTTGATCCATGTCCACGGAGCGTTGGCCGGCATGACCTCGATGTCACCCCGCCCCGGGAAGTGCTTGGCCGTAGTAAGCATTCCATTCTCATGGAAACCCCGGACATAGGCTCGGACCATCCTGGCGAGCAGATCCGGATCGCCGCCGAAGGAACGAACGCTCTGGGCCGGGTTTGCCGGCTGGGTCGAGATGTCCACCACCGGCGTGTAGGTCAGATGGATCCCCATCGCCCGCCCTTCCGCCGCGGCCACAGAAGCAGCCCGGTACATCAGGTCATCGGAGCCGGCAGCAGAAAAGGCCAGATTCGCCGGGAATTCACTGGCGCCCATCACCTGCTGGCCCGGTCCCCCTTCGAAATCGGACGAGAACAGGATGGGAACATCGGCCTCGGCCTGGAGGCGGTTCAGAAGATGGGCTACGTCTCTGGGCGTGCCCCCGTAAAGGACGAACATGCCCAGCCCGTGATCCCTAGCCAGCCTGATCCAGCGCTGGAGATCGGGGTCACCGTCGGATCTGTATTCCCCGTAGATGTCCGAGCAAATGAGCTGGCCCACCTTCTCCTCGAGGCTCAGGCTCGCCAGGGTCTCCTCCACCCACGCCGTCATCTCCGGCGTGGCCGCCGGGGCGAGGGATGGGGGGGGCGCCTCAGCAAATGGCTGGGAGGAGGCCCGGGGTGAGTCCGATCCCTGGCCGCAGGCGGCTGGGAAGAGGGAGAGGGCCGCGACGGAAAGAGCCCTGACCGAAAGAGCCTTGGCTGAGAACTCCGTGATGGGAAACGCCCGGGCCGACGGCCTGGGAAAGGTTCTTCCAAAAGACCGGGGGTTCATTTGTACCAGTCTCCAGTTCCAGGGTTTGCCCGAGGCCCTTATCGGATGAGATGGAATCGGCTCTGTCGCCCGTCCAGGAACACGCTCCGGTCTCCCAGGAAGATGATGTCCTGCTCCAAGGGTAGCCGAAAGTCCTGACCGCCCCATTCGGGAACCGGCCCGGTGACGCTGAGCTCAACCGTGAAGCCGCTCATGGGTACGAGCTTCACGTCCCCCCTGCCAGGATTGTGCTCCTGCTCCCAGGGAAGGCCGATGAGGGGCCCCGGCTCGTGGAGGAAGTAGCCCAGGGAGTGGGAGTAGATCCGGGGCCCTGGAATCCCCTCGGCATGGGCACGGGTGAGCATGTTGTTCAGGAGCTCGTTCCCGGTGAGGCCCGTCTTCAGCTCACCGACGAACACATCCTGCAAACGATTGGCCTCGGCCATGAGCCGCTTGAAGGTCTCGGGGGCGTCGGTCTCCCCCACCCGGAGCACATAGGCCATCTCCTGGTGATCGGTGTTGTAGTGCAGGTACTTGAGGCCGACGTCGCAGTGCAGGAGGTCGCCGGGTCGGATCACGTTGTCGGCAGCTCCGTACTTCTCCCGGTTTTCGGGACTGCGGCCGCGCACCGAGACGGAGGGCATGAAGGAGATGGCGAGCCCCAGATCCGCCACCCTCTGCCAGTAGTAGTAGCGGAGGTCCTCGGTGGTGGTGAACCCGGGGGTGGCTCCGGCGCTGGAGAACATGTCAGCGATGATGCCGTGGGAGACGGCGACGGCTCGCTCCCACACGTCTACCTCTTCCGGAAGGAGAGTCTCGGACCAAAGCGTCGCCAGAGGCTCCGCCGACACCAGCCGCGAGGCGTACTCGGGTCCGATGGCTTCGACGAGCTTCTTCTTCAGGACCACCGTCAACCCCCCGGCCACCCACTGGATCTCACCTACGTTGATGCCGATCCGCTCGGGATCCCGCTCCCGCACGACTCGGCCCAGGCTCTCCCACTGACTCTCCCCCTCCCCCCGGTCCCATGCCCCGGCGTCCCACCCGTTCTCGAACAACCCTCGGGTGTTGGTCCTGGAGAGGTTCAGCCTTTCAACCCCCAGTTCGGGCCCACGGTCATACAACACGAGGATCTGGGTGATGGGAGACCAGTTTTCGTAGGGCATCATGGTCCAGAACACGGGATCGTGATTGTCCTCGTTGCCCGTGATGATCCACATGTCGAACCCGGTCTCCCTCATGAGCCGAGGGAGAAGGGTATCGAGCCGCTTCTGGGTGAATTCGAATTGCAGCTCGGCCCTGCCCCGAATCGGCAGGATGTTCGAGTCGTTTCTCGGGGCGTGTTGAGCCTGACTGAAGTGGGGAGAGAACAGTATCGCAGCGGCGAGAAGGGCAACTCTTTTCAACATGTTCAACCTCCAAAGGGAAGCATGCCGGCGTTATGTCTTTTCCAGTCAGCGCTGGTTTGGGTCAGGGCCTTTCCTCCAGAATCCGCACCTTCAACCCCAGCTCTCGTGAAAGAGCCACCATCTCCTCGAAGATGTCCCCGTAGGCCACGGCGATATGATTCGACATGTAATGGGCCATGAGGGTGTCCCGTCCGATGCCCAGCTCCGCCGCCATGAAGGGCCACTGCCGGGTGGTGCCCTCCCACCAAGCGTCCCGTATCTCCGGAGGGAGCTTGACCACCTCTCCCTTCCCCAGGTCCATCCAGAGAACGTCGTCCATGATGTAGGCCCTGGCCCAGGTGATTTCCCCAGGGAGGCTCTCCCCGGCGAAGGTCCCACCTGGAATGGGGAAGTACCCCGCCGGCTGCCTGTAGCTGTGGACCCCTCGTAGGGTGTCCGGATCGTGATTGAAGGCGTAGGCGCCGGCCGATCCGGAGTTCAGGAGGACCCAAACGAACCGCCCCTCGTGCTCCCCTCCCCACCGGACGTCGTGGAAGGCCACCGATTGGTGCAGGCCCTTGGCCTTGAGCAGGCGTTTCATCATCTCCATGGGCACCGCGTTCCCCTGATCGGCCTCAGTGGAGCACACGATGGTGTCGCCGTTGGACTCGGGGCGGCAGGTGGAGTTGAAGAGGCCCTCGGAGAAGTCCGAAGGGGGGCGCAGAGGGATGAGCCCGAGCTGGTACTGCCATCCGATGCAGTCGGCCTTGTACTCGTTCACCAGATCCAGGACAGCCAGGTAGTCCCGAAGCTGTTCCCGGGTGGCGTCCTCGGTGAAGTCCTCGGCGCCCGCCTCGCCATAGTGGAAGGTCACGCCCTTTTCCTTCACGAAGCCCAGCGCCTCCTCTATCCGGGTATCGGCGATGTCCCGCCCCCGGGAGATGATCCACGCCTGATCCACCTTGTGCTCGGTGAAGCCATGGCGGTTCAGGAGGCGGGGTCCGAAGTAGCCGTTGATCATACCCATGGAGGTGTCGCCGAGCATCAGGATCAGCGCCCGCCGCTCCCGGAACTGGCTCGCCACAGCCTGAGCCCGATGGGCCGCTTCCGGGGAAACCGGAGTGTCGTAGGCGATGTCCTCCTCCCCGTAGGCGATCGCCCCGCTGGAGCACCACTCTTCGAGACGGCTCATGAAGGCGTCGTCGGTGGTCCAGTCCGCCGCGTCGGTCCAGACCCGGGAGAAGGGCCGCCCCAGGCTTTCGAGGCAGGCCCCGGTGTTCAGAAGCCCTACCAAACCCGGCCACTGGCCCGAGAAGTTGCTGGCCAACAGGAGGGGGTTGTCCTTCGCCACCACCCCTTCCGTGGTGTGGGGACCGTAGAACCAGTGCACGCAGATGCCGATCATCGGGTCCTGAACGGGCCCCAGCTTCTCGATTGCGTGGTGGGGTTTGGTCAGGAACCCCTCCACACGGTACGGGTCCCTGCCCAGCCGGGTCAGCGCCGCCTCCATCTGAAGAGTGGCTTCCGTAATGCTCGGGAGAGC
>JBDRDQ010000391.1:0-2540 GCA_043820695.1 Gemmatimonadota bacterium
CCCACCCCTCTCCGGGCCTGCCTCCGGCCCCAAGGGCCCCCGGCTCGCCGCCACCTGGGGACCGCCGAGAGGAAGACGTTTCTGTCCCCCGGCCTGCCGCTCCACCAGCGCCGCGAGAAGAGGAAACTCCTTCGAGAGATCCAGGAGAACGCTCTGGAGGTCCCGCTCCAAGGGCCGGGTCCGGCGCTGCCGGCCGGACTCACCCTTCGCGTCCGATCCCCATTCAGCAAGCTGGCAACCCACCACCTCCTGGATAACCTTCCGGTAGGCAAGGAAGGTAGCTCCCCGGGGTCCGGTGCGGATGAAATCGGCCTTGTTGAGAGTAAGCGTTTCGGCCAGGGCCGGGACCTCGATGAGGCCCCCTACGGCGGCACCAGGAGAGGGAGTCAGCCCGAGCCAGTCCCAACCCCTCTTGATGACCTTCCCCAGGGTGCTTACGGCGATCCCCGTCTCCTCCTCGGCGAGGCGAGGATCCCTGACCAGGTACCCGAGCCCCGAGGGCTTCCGCTGGCGACCAAGCCTAATGGTCACCGGTACCCGGCCTAACCCCGGCGCGCTCCTGGGGATGGTCCGGCCGTTGACCTGAAAGGCGATCCCACCCGGGTAGTGAGCAGACAGCACGGGGTCCAGGCTCGGGTCCAGGAGCGGCTGGTAATGCCGGAGAAGGATCTCCCCCACCCGCCCGGGCTCAAGGAGGGGGGACAGGGGGTTGGAGAGATACAAACGCACAGCCGTGCCGGGGCCGTTCAGAAGCCCCGGGGGTTCGATCCAGCGCCAGGGGGCCCGGCTGCGGCTCGCCAGGCGCCAGGAGGTGGCCAGGTGGATCCGGGTCCGCCGCGCCTCGGTGACCACCTCCTCGCTCACCAGGAGGCCCAGCTTGATCCCCACCCCGGCAAAGCCGATGCTCCGCCCCCTCCG
This sequence comes from Gemmatimonadota bacterium, assembly GCA_043820695.1. Lineage (GTDB taxonomy): Bacteria > Gemmatimonadota > Gemmatimonadetes > Longimicrobiales > Gaopeijiaceae > JABDNZ01. Next base: position 919 of record JBDRDQ010000391.1, read on the forward strand.
CTTGCTGGTGGCGGCCAGGTCGTGGTACAGGGTGAAAACCCGCCGGCTCATCCCCTCCCCATCGTCCACAACCGTCATGGTGGCGGACGCCGGATCCGTCCACACCCGGATCAGGCGGGCTCCCGAGTCCAGGGAGTTCGCCACGATCTCGGTGAGGATGGTGTCCTCCAAGCTCTCCGGGTACGCGTCCCGGAGGTCTTCCAGGAGGTGGAGGAGGTCGACACGGGTTTCGCCCATGGGGCACAATATGGGCTGGAGTCGGAAACCTCGCACCTCCGGGCCTCCAGTCGACCGAGCGGGCGCTCACACCGCCTCCGAGGGGAGGTTCGAAGAGTCAAAGCCATAATCCGGAACGAGCCGCCGGAGAGTGTGTGGGCCAAGAGGAGCCGGCGGTCCACCGCTGGCCTTCCAAAGATGCATGATGGCCTGCTCAAATCGTCAATACACGTGTATTGACAAATTGAGTTCTTGTGTCCAGATTGCATATCATGAGCACCAAGTCGCAGCAGCTTCAGATCCGGGTGACCCCCGAACAGAAGGCCGCTCTGAAGCGTCTCGCGGAAAGTGCTGGCCAGGATTTGTCCAGCTACGTGCTATCCCGGACCCTGCCCGATGCCGGTGCCCGCTTCGCTGAGATTATCGAGGCCCTTCTCCGGGGCGAAAACCACAGCTTCGTTCTCGCTGGGCTAAACGACCTCCTCTCCACATTGGCGTCCGGCCAGCTTCTCGATGCCATCGCCATTCCCCCCCCGGAATTCGGGGAGCTTCCGCCCCTCCTCGCGAACTACGTCACGGCGATGGTGGAGCAAGCCTGTTACCAGCGAAGTGAGCGGCCTCCGGCTTGGGCCCGTGGAGTGCCGCCCCTGGGGGAGCCCTACTTCGCGACTCCGCTCAGAGGCCTGCGTCAGCATTTGCTGGGCTCGGCCCCGGTTCCCTTCAAACGACGCAACATCTTCATCGACTCCGGCGTCGGCGATCGGGTGTGAGAGGCGGATGACCACGTTCGAGCTCAGAAAAGACGATATTCACAGGCTCTTCCGGCTCCTGAATGCAGAACTGGCCTCTGGTGGGGTCAAGGGAGAGGTCTTCATGGTGGGCGGCGCGGTGATGTGCCTGGCCCTAGACGCTCGCCCGGCTACACGGGACGTGGACGCGTTCTTCCGGCCCACAAAACTCGTTCGAGAGGCAGCCATCCGGGTAGCTTCCCTTGCTGGAGTGCCCCCGTCCTGGCTGAACGATGCGGTCAAGAGCTACCTGAGTCCGCGGGGGGAATACGATCCCTTTCTGGAGTTTGATCACCTTCGGGTGTTCGTAGCCCAGCCCGGATACCTTCTGGCGATGAAATGCGCATCGATGCGCCTGGGGGCAGAATTCCATGACATGGATGACATCCGGTACCTGCTCCGCTATCTGAATATCTCCTCGGCTGAAGAGGCCCTCTCCATCGTCCTGAAATACTTCGACGAGGAGCACCTCCTCCCCAAAACCCGCCTGGCGCTGGAAGAGTTGCTTTCCGGGTAGCGCGTTCGTGTAACCCAGGGACGCGAGGGTGGGAGCTGTTTGGGCGCTCATCCGACCACTGCGGCAGTTGAGCACGTTCAACGGAGCCCCGAGCCTCGGGA
>JBDRDQ010000392.1:0-2358 GCA_043820695.1 Gemmatimonadota bacterium
CCGGCCAGCAGCAGGACGAGGAGCAGGCATGGTTTGCGGGATGCAGGTTTCAAAGTTTTCAGAGGGTATTGTATTTCAGGAGCGGTGTAAAGGGACAGACAGGTATAATCGGAGACCATCACCAACTTCAGAACTCCTTAAAGGGGAAGGTGCCACGGTGGACCAGTTCTCCCGTTTGACCGGGGCGGTGCCTGAAGGTTTCAAATTCCCTTTTATTGACCAACGTATATCCCGTCAATTCCCCCTCCATGGGTCCCCACATAGAGCCTGTCGCGACAATCCGGGTCAAGCATTAGGTGTGTCACTTCGGTGCCTCGCAATGGCACGCAGACCTGATGTAGCGGATCTAATTGCTGGGATGGACAGTGCTCGGTTTCCCCGAGCTCCGCTGGGCTTATTAACGGAAGATAATGCCGAGGATCACAATCAGGACAAAGGGCAACCCGAACCACAGGAGCGCGAATAGAAGTGGGCTCTTCTCGTAAGTCGCGGGAGCCGTGTCCGGCGGCCCGGAGGGCTCGCCGTCCTCCTTCCTCCCCGTCGATACGAGGTCATGCGTTTCAACGAGAACCCGCTTGGGCCGCTCGGCTTGGTGCTCCGCTCCCGAACTCCACGTATTCTCCTCCATATGTCTCTTGCGTTTTGGCATGGACATGGGATCTTCTCCATATCTTCCTCGGGGCACGATCCGGCCTCACCGTTCATCGGCGTCATGAAGCCGTGGGTGCCCTCTCTTTTCTACGAAAGGTCTCCGCGCCCGATTCACCTCGGCCTTCACCGGGCCGGTGGGTCCGAGCACCCAGACACGATGTGCCGACGGCCGAAGACGGGCAACCGGTCCGCGGGCCGATCCTATCGGAGCCCTGGCCGGCGAAGGAGACCGTATGATTAGAGATCAGGCACAGCGGGCTGGCGGCGCGCGGGAGCGGGGTGATGGATCGCGAAGCCAGATATAAGGTAGGTAAACCTTTAGCGCGAGCAGGGCGCCGACGGTAAGCCTGCATTGGGGTATGCCGCAAGTACCGAGGCCCCCGGTGAGATCCTTCCACCGTTTCTCGCCGCAGGTCTCCTTTGCCTGCGAATCCTTCTCCTTCACCCGCGCGGTGATGGGACGGTTAGCGGGCAAAGAACAAATGGCGGCCTTCGCGGGCGAGTGGGGGAATGGGACTCCGCGGACCGGTCGTACCGCCCTGCCGGCGCGGGAACCGGACGCACCCAATGGCTGGTTCGCTTGCAGCCAGCCAAGGATCTGGGTTCCCTGGGATAACGTGAAGACGAGAATCCACAGACTGACGTTGGATGCGCCCACCAGGAGTCTGGTCCACCGGTCAAGGACGCTGACCAAGCGCCTGTCCCGGCCCTCCTCGGTACTTTTTCTCCTCAACGGGAGTCCCTGATATGACGACCCCGAGATCATGGAGATTGCCCTCGATGGGCCCCGCCCTCATAGGCGGAAGCCGCGGATTTTGAAGCAATCATAACAAAATCGGGGGATAAAAGAAACAAGCACGAGTTCTTCGTTGCGGTTCTGCTCATAGCCCGGCCCGCACCGTGAGACGCCGGACGAGGGGGGCGATTCAGGTCCCCACGTGGAGACGTTGGACGGGGGGATTGGTGCGCGCCCCCGATTTTTCGAGCGCGCTTCGCCCGTGGTGGTTTATAGACTGGTGATAGCGCCGGTCTTGCTGATATTGAAGCCGAAGGTCAGGCCAAGATAAGAGCAGTTGCCCTGATTGGCCCCGTGGGTGATGGTCAACTTGGCGCCGGCAAGGGTAATCCCGGCGCAGGGGAGCTGCGAGGAGATGAAATCCCTGAGCTCCTGAGCCGCGGCCTCGACCGCACTTCCGATGGTAAAGTTGGTGGAGATCTCCACCGTGCCGGAAGCCACGTTCAGGGCCTGGTTGGCCTCGGCTACCTCGCTCAGGGCCTGGCGAATCTCCACCGGGGTAAGCGTTTCCCGATCGCAACCTGCCAGGACAACGGCAAGCGATAACAGGGCCAAGACAAATATCCTGCGCATGTTTGCCTCCTCTTTCCCTGCCCGCATAAATCGAAAAGATGGAACTTCGCAAGTATTCGCTGGGGTAATGCACCTCTGAGCAACTCTTCGGGGGAAAATAGTGAGTCCCCATTTTTCCTCTGAGTCACCCACCCTGCCGCCGGATGGCGTTTATCATCTCGTCAAGCCGCGAGAGAAAGCGGGAACGGTCCTTCGGGGCAAAGGGAGCCGGGCCTCCGGTCACGACGCCGATCTCACGGAGGTTGCTGGACAGCTCTCGTACGGCCAGGGCGTCGCCGATGGTGTCGCTGGTGAACTCCCGCCCCTTGGGTCCGACCACCCGGGCCTTTTGCTCGAGG
>JBDRDQ010000393.1:0-2675 GCA_043820695.1 Gemmatimonadota bacterium
CCCTGCCGCGGCAGCCAATGGATGGTCGGCCGAGACAGCACCATGAGTACCGCGGATGTCCGGGCGGCTCTGCGAAGGCGTCACCATATCTGCCTCCTCCGAATCCGATATTTCCACTGGCGGCACTTGGGTGCACCCAGCGGCAAGGAAAGAAACCGAGAAGAATCCCCACAGGGGGAAGGAGCCAGGCAAACCAAACATCGAGCCTCCGAAGTGTATTGGGCGGACCCTTCTCCCGGGCTGCGACAAGGGCGCCCGGTTCAGCGCCTTTCTCCCCTAGTGCCCATCAGGCACCGTCACCAAAGCGTTGAAGACGAGCTTGAAGGTGCCGTGGGTCTGGACCCTGTGCTGCGCCCGGAACCCGATCAGAAGAACGGTTCCTTCACCATGCTTCACCGACACCACCGCCGCCTTGTTGGCGATGGCCTCTTCACCCAGGAGCCAGCCGCTCTGCAGGATGTCCCGGTCCTTATAGGTCACAATTCGTTTCACCCCAGCGCTGGCCGGGCCGGAAACCGTCTCATAGACCTGACCTGAAGCCAGGAAAAGCGCCAGCGCGTCCTCCGGCATGCCGAAAGCGTAGGGGGAGGCGGTGTCCACCTCCACCTTCAGGGTGGAGCCAGGAGACCAGAACTCGTTGCCCCACATTCCGGCCACGGCGTTTCGGACCGGGAGCCCGAACTCCTCGATGGGGAGGTCTCCAGCCTCGGCGAACGTCACCAACGTTCCGCCGTATTCGACGAAGGCTTCAGGGGCATCAGCCCCAGCCTGGCCACTCCCCGACCGGTAGTCGGGCGGGATCGTGCTGGGATCACCTCCCCGGCCGTAACCGCCCTCCCCGCCCCCCCGGATCCCCGTCATCATGTCCTTGCTATCCGCTGGCAGAATGATGACGTCGTAGCTCTCGTGCAGGTCCCCGGCCAGGATCTCCTTGTCAAACATGGTCTTGTACTCGAACCCGAAGTTCTCCAGGAGAAGGCGGGTCCAGCCCTCGTCCATATTCCCGCCATAGTACCGTTGATACATGCCGATGCGCTGTTGGCTGATGGGATAGCTCGCCGCCGGAGTCTCACCGTTCAGCGGCATGAAATCCACGCCGGTCTCGGCAGAAATCTCCGCCACCACTGCCGCCGAGGCTCCAGGCTCCACGATGAAGTCCCCAGCCTTCAGGCCGTCGCCACCGTGGGCCACCCGCCGAACCGAGGCCCCTGCCTTGAAGAGGAGGTTCACTGCATGGAAAGCGTCGTTGAGATTCCCATCTAGCACGTAGCCATTGGCGCCGGCGGCCACCTCGCCATCCGGGTCTACCCAACCCGTCACCGTGGTGAGAGGCGCTTGCACTGCCGTTTTCACCGGGTCCGCACGGAATCCCATGAACTCGGCGAAGTTGTCCGTGGAAAGGTCATAGGGACGAATGGGGTTCCCATCCGTGTCCCGGGTGAAGCTGTTGTCCGGGTAGTAGGTCTGACCCAAAACCCAACGGATCAGTCCCCGCTTGGGCTGGGCCATGGACACCACGAAGCTGCCGGCCCCATAAACCCTTCCCTCGTGGATGAACTCCCCGGGAGCTCGCTCAACGGTAATCCCCTGCCCCAGGAGGAGGTTCACCAGCTTCTGCATAGTGAGGGGATCGTGCTGCTCAGCGGGGATCACATAGGCTTTGACCTCGCCATCGAGGCCCCGCTGGATTTGCCGGCTGGCCTTGTTGTAGGCGTTGCGGAGGACGGTCTTCCGGTTCTTGGACGCGATCTCCAGGGGCGCGAAGGTTGCCACCTTCTGCATGTCGACGATGTCCCGAACGTGCCACCATCCGCCCGGCCAGGGGCTCGGGAAGGTGGTTTGCTCTGCGTATTCGGGGAACTGTCGAGATCCACCGAGCTGGTCGGGGTGGATGAAGATGGGGGTAGCAAGCTGAGCGCTTGCCCCTTCGGTCAGCATTCCGGCGATGTTGTGGAAGGGGGTGATCCAGTGGAAGCCGAAGTGGCCCCACCCGGAGTAGATGGCCGCCCCGATGGCCCCTTTCAAATCGGCCTCGTCCATCTTGTAGCCGATATGGGCCCCGTACCAGGACATCTCCCGCCACACCAACGGGTCGGCTTCGGGCCGGACAGGTTCAGCGTAGGGCGGAATCGCCATTCGGGCCGTATAGGATCCCATCTGGTGATGGTCGATGAAGCCTTGGGGAATCCACTCCCTGAACATGATCTCTGCGCCGTACGCCGACTCAACCGTGGCCGTCATGAAGGCGTCACGATTGTTGTCGTGGCCGTTGTAGTGGTGATAGAGAATCGGAAGGCTCGTCCCTTCGTACTCGGTGCCCACCCACTGGTTGTACCAGTCCGTGATCATGATCTCCCCGTCGGGATTGAGGCAGGGAATCATGATGGCGATGGTGTTGTCCAGGATCTCCATCACCTCTTCGTCGTTCCTGGTGGCGAACTCCCAGGTGACCTCGGCGATGGTCTGGCTGGCGGCGACCTCGGACGAGTGGAGTCCGTAGGACTGCACGAAAACCACCCTGCCGTTCTCGACAGCATCGTCGATCTCCGCCTGGGAGTGCCCGCGGGGATCCTGGAGAATGGCGTTCAGGCGCTTCAATTCATCCAGGTTGGCCAGGTTCTCGGGGGAGGAAATGAAGATGGAGAGGAAAGGATTCCCAAGGGTGCTCTCCCCCA
>JBDRDQ010000394.1:0-7306 GCA_043820695.1 Gemmatimonadota bacterium
GCATGGGGAACGTCTTCTTCCGGCTGAAACCCTGGATCTTTGCCAATCCCTTCAACCTCACCGGAGGTGGATACGGCCCACGGTGATCCAGGTCGATGCCGAGCCTAATGCGGAGCCCGATGCCGAGCCCAATGCCGAGCCCAGTGCCGAGCCCAATGCCCGACAGGCCCTGAACCGATCTCGGGCTCCAGCTCGTAGGGAGCGACGGAATCCAGCGAAGGAGGTCCCGATGGCCAAGAGCAGCCGGCAGCATGCCCCTAGAGACAGGAAACGTGGTATGAAGATTCCGATGCCTCCCTGCACACCAAAGCCCCCTGGGCCGCCGCCTCCAGTCCGGCCTTCCCCCCCGGAGTGCATCACCGGCCCCGATCCGAAGAAGGCTCTGGAAAAGATCTTCAAAAAGAAGAAGTAGGTGGATTCACCCGCCGGACGCTGCTGCTGCCGCTTCCCGTTTGGCTTGGGAGACCACCACGTAGGCCAGGAGGACCTGTAGGAAATCAGGGACGTCGTCAGGGAAGTCAAGAACGAGCTTCCTTCCCGAGAAGCCCTCCCGCTTTACCCTTCCCACCTCCCGGCTCCCGAGCAGAAGCACGTACTCTCGGCCCCGCCAACCCCTGCTCTCCAAAACCAGCCGATGGCCCGCCGAGCTGATCTCGAAACGGCGGCGAAGGAGGGATGGCTTTCTGACCCTGGCGATGGTCGAGCCCCCCTTCTTCAAGACCGCATTGCTTCGGAAGAACCCTTCCGGCTCCACCGTGAAGGTGTCACCGCCCAGGTCGAAAATTCCCTTGCCCTTGAATGCGGAAATGGTGAGTTGGGTGAGCTCTTCATTCCCGGAGAAAATGCGAACCCCAAAGGAAGCCCACCCCAGCGGTTCGGCATGGAGAACGGCCACTTCGGCCCCCTTCTCAGTCGGTTTTTCCAGCGGTGGTGCGTATCAGCCTTACGTGGGAGGTCCCAAAGAGCTTCTCCAATGCTCTCAGGGTTTCGGGGCCCGGGTCCGCCCTCATGGTTCGGGACCGGAGCCGGGGGGCCCCGAATCCGTTCCCCGTCTGCACCAGGACTTCCACCGGGGCCACTCCGGGATGGCCAGCCAGGATTCGCTTGGCCTCTTCGAAGGCTCCCTTCCCGGGGGCTTCACCGAACTCCAGTTCGATCTGGATGGCGATCCTACCAGACGCAGGGACACCGTCCAGAAGCTCAGCCCCGTCCAGAAAGATGGGCGGTTCCTCCTCGTCCCCTTCTCTTGAGCTGACCTTCCCCCGGACAAGGACCACGGCATCCTGAGCGAGCAGTGCCTTGTTCTCCTGCCAGGCATCTTTGAAGGCCAGGACCGTGGCGGTTCCCGAGAAATCCTCAACCACGATCTTTCCCCATTCCGAGTTGTCTCTTCGGGAGATCTGGCGGGAGAGCTGGGTCACCACACAGGCCAACTCGATGGATTGCCCCAGGAAGCTCTTCAGGTTCGCCGTCGTGACGGGGGCGAAAGCACCCACCACCGATCGGTATCGGTCCAACGGGTGCCCGGAGATGTAAAACCCCAGGGATTCCTTTTCCCGGGTGAGGCGATCCCCTTCCGACCAAGCAGGGATCTCCGGCAACGCAGGATCGGGCCGACGCAGGTCGGAGTCTCCTCCTCCAAAGAGGGACGCTTGCCCTGCGGCTTCTTCGGCCTGCCGGGCCTGAACCTCCGAATAGGCCACGTCCAGTCCGGCCAGGAGTTGGGCTCGGTGGCCGAAGGCATCCAGGGCGCCTGCGGCGATGAGAGCTTCGGTTGCCCGCTTGTTCAGGAGCCGCAGATCGATGCGTTCGAGGAACCCGAAGAGGGAAGTGAACGGCCCCTTTTCCATCCGGGCCAGGAGGATGCTCTGGACCGCCCCGGCCCCGACGCCTCGAACGGCTCCCAACCCGAAACGGATCTGCTTCTCGGTCACCGCCGTGAACTTCCAGCCGGACTCGTTTACGTCCGGTGGAAGAACCTCCAGGGGCTCCTCTACCGCTGGGAGGTGCCGGTGCAACTCCCTGCACTCCCCGATGTACTTCACCACGTCATCGGTCTTGTCCAGAACCGATGAGAGGAGAGCCGCCATGAACTCGGCCGGGTAATGGGCTTTTAGCCAAGCAGTGTGATAGGAGAGGAGGGAGTACGCAGCGGCATGGCTCTTGTTGAAGCCGTAACGGCCGAAGGTCTCGATCTGGTCCGCCAACTCGCCGGCGGTTCGCGCGTCGACGCCTCTCGCCACCGCCTTCTCTTTGAACTTCCCGAGTTCTCTCTGAATGAGCTCGGGGATCTTCTTGCCCACCGCCTTCCGGAGTACGTCGGCCTCTCCGAGAGAGTATCCTGCCAGGACGTTGGCGATTCGCATCACCTGTTCCTGATACACGATGATCCCGTAGGTGGGTTGAAGGGTCTTTTCGAGGTCAGGATGGAGATAGCGGACGGGCTCCTGGCCCAGCTTCCGGCGGATGTAGACGTCCGTCATCCCGGAGTCCAACGGACCGGGCCGAATCAGGGCATTCGTCGCCACCAGATCTTCGAATCGATCGCATTGCATGGCTCTGAGTTTGTCCAGGGCCAGGGATGACTCGAACTGGAAGATGCCGGAAGTCCCCCCGTGGGCGAGCATGGCGTAGACAGCGGGGTCGTCCAGAGGGACGTCGTCGATGGTCTCGTAGGTCGCCCCGGTCCCAGGATGTTTCAGGGCTCCCAACCGAGCCTGGATGGCCTTCACGGCATCATGGATGACCGTGAGGGTCTTCAGGCCCAGAAAGTCCATCTTCAGCATACCTGCGTCTTCGAGGCAGTTCATGTCGTACTGGGTGACGACCACGACCTCGTCGCCATTCCGGCCATTGACGCCGCCGGCCGGACCGCCGGACCCATTCCCGCCGTTCCCGTTCCTCCCGTTTCCGGCACCGGCAATGCCGGAAGATCCGCCCCCCTTCGTTTGTTGGACGCAGACGGGTACGTATTCGTCCAGTGGCCCGGGGGCGATCACCACGCCGGCAGCGTGGACGGAGGCGTGCCGACTCAGCCCCTCCAGCGTCATGGAATAGTCGAAAAGCTGCCGGTGCCTTTCGTCCATCTCATAGAAGGTCTTCACCTCCGGGAGTTTCTCCACGGCCATTCCAACCGTGAAAGCCTGCCCCGGCGCGTTGGGAATGAGCTTGGCGATCTTGTCGGTTTCCCCGGGCTCGAACCCCAGCGTTCGCCCTACATCCCGGATCACCGCCCGGCTCTTCATGGTGCCGAAGGTGATGATCTGACCAACGGCATCACGGCCGTACTTCTGCCGGGTATACTCGATGACCTCTCCCCGACGCTCGAAACAGAAGTCGATGTCGATGTCGGGCATGGAGATGCGCTCCGGGTTCAGAAAGCGCTCGAAGAGGAGGTCGAACTCCAGAGGATCGATGTTGGTGATAGCCAGGGAATAGGCGACCAGGGAGCCGGCCGCCGAGCCCCTCCCGGGTCCCACCGGAATGCCATTCCTGTGGGCCCAGTCGATGAAGTCCCAGACGATGAGGAAGTATCCTGCGTATCCGGTCTCGACAATGATCGCGAGCTCATAATCCAAACGGTCCTGGACCCTCTCCGGGAGGGGATCCCCGTACCGCTCCCTGGCGCCCTGGGTGGCCAGGTGAACCAGATAGTCGTTGGGGTCGGTGTACGCTTCGGGGAGAGGGAACTCCGGCAGGTGGATCTGGGTCGGCATCTCCAGATCCACCTCATCGGCGATCTTCAGTGTGTTCTCGATGACCTCTGTGTGATCGGGGAAAAAGTCCCGGATTTCCTGCGGAGACTTGAAGTAGAGGCCGTCGTCATAGCGCATCCGGTTGGGGTCGGTGCGGTCTTTCCCCAGCCCGATACAGAGGAGGACATCGTGGGCTTCGTGGTCCTCTTTCTGGAGGAAATGGGCGTCGTTGGTGGCCACGACGGGGAGCCCCATCTCCTCGGCCAGCCGAAAGACCTCCCGGTTGAGCTTCTCCTGTCCTTCTGAATGGTGAGCCTGCACCTCCAGGTAGTAACGGTCCTTGAAGACGTTGGCATACCATTCCGCCGCCTCCTTTGCTCCCTCCCAGTTGTCCGCCAGAAGGTGTCGGTTGACCTCGCCGGCCATGCAAGCCGAACTCACAATGAGGCCGTCGGAGAATCGGGCCAGGACCTCCCGGTCCACCCGGGGCCGCATATAGAACCCCTCCGTGTACCCGATGGAGGAGAGTTTGACCAGGTTCCGATACCCTTTCAGATCCCGGGCGAGGAGCAGAAGATGATAGTAGGATCGCTCTCCCTGGCCTGCCCGCACCCGTTCCTTTCGGTTGCCCGGAGCCACGTAGGCTTCCATCCCGATGATGGGTTTGATTCCATTTTTCCGGGCGGTTTTTTGGAAGGTCCAGGCCCCGAAGAGGCACCCATGGTCGGTGAGGGCCAGAGCCGGCATTTCGAATTCCTGAGCGCGGCGGATCAGGTCCGAGATGCGGTTCGCTCCGTCCAGGAGGGAGTACTCAGAGTGGGTATGAAGGTGGACGAAGGACACGGTGCCCTGGTCGGCTCTCTCGGCTGAAAAGTGGTCGAACGTACGTCCTTGATCGGGGGGGACGAACTATTGTATTGGTAGGGCGGCCGGGGTGGCAACGGGGGGCCGGGTCGCATCAAGCAATCATGCGGCTTTTTTTCTTCACCCACCGCCAGTGGCCGCCTACACCCCAAGATATGGGATGGCGAACGCACCGTAGGTACTATAAGTGGTGGAGTTTCAAATTGGGTGGATTGGAAGGGTGGAAGGCCGAAATGTAAAGAAGGCCGGGAGGAGAGGATCCCCCCCCGGCCCGGTGAATTCCCGATAGGTGCAGCCAGCCTCTAGAAGGCGATGCCCAAGTCCAGAAGGCGAAGGGCCGGGATGGTGGAATTGGCATTCCCGATATCACCGAAAAGATGAGTGGGGCCAACCCCCAGCCCAACGTAGAACGACCTCCCTGGACCCAGAAGCCAGGAGTACCCGACGTCGATTCCGAGGCCGAAGGCGGTGGAAGAATTGTCGGAGCCGCCACTGGTCTGCGCTTCATTCACCCTATGAATTCCTCCCCTCCCGCCGAGGTAGAAACCGGTGAATGCGCCGCCCTGGGGATAGACCCGAAAGAAACCGCTCACGCTGGTGAAATCGTCATTGTCCAAGTCCAGCCACCCGCCGGCGATTCCCATCGTCATGCTCCCGTTCACTTTTCGTTCGTACTCGGCGTTGAACCACCCGCCCAAAAGAAGGAGGGGGCTGCCGGAGATGACGTGACCGTGGGTCACGGGTTCCCGCTCACTTTCCTGAGCCTGGGCCTGGGTCGGGAAGGAACACAGGGCCAGAAAAAAAAGGACCGAGCCGGCCAAGACCTTCGCGCTCATCTTCATGTGTTTATCTCCAGGTCAGTCAGGGGAGTGTGGATGATGTTCGCCGACGCCCCATAATTTGATGCCGTGATGGGGTTCGGCGCCATTTTGGGCCGGAAATGGGTTCTGAAGGGTCCGAAGGAGCCTGGCCACACCGCTAGTCCCCCACACGGGGCTGGAGCTCGCCCTGGAATCCGCACCGGAAGGACCCCAGGATGGTCTCCAGCTGAAGGAGGTACTCCCACTTTTCCTTTCCAGGTGCGTAGAGCCAGGCGTCGATGAAGTAGAGGCGGTTTTGTTCGGGGCACGCCACGCTCCAGAAGATGAAGGGCCCGGCGGCGGGCCAGGAGCTCCCCGGCGGATTGGACCAGGCGCCTCGGACCTCGGTGATCGTCATGTCACCCATGACGAGACTGCGTGTGTGGAGTTCCTCCCTTTGCACCGCCTGGGGGTAGGCATATAACTCCCGGGACACGGCCTCTTTCCAGTCCATGAGGGAGTCAGGGGTGAGCCCCGTCGGAATCGGGGTCCGCCAGGTGACCCCGAACTGGCGAATGAGCTCCGCCGGATCGGGGTTGTCATTTCTGAAGATGTAGAGGGAATCCACCACACTCCATTGGTACACCACCGGGAGATGCAGGCTGAACCCGGCCATCTCCTGGAGGCTGTCGGCGAGCTCCTGCTGGACCCCGCTCACGTACATCCGGATCCTGGCCCCATCCCGGAAACGCTGGTCCAGAATGGAGTGGACCTCGTCCATCATGGGGAAGACCTGTGCGGGGATATCTCCATCCGGGTCGACGAGGAGGATCGTGACCTTCTGGTTCCGGGCCCAGACATTTTCGGTTTGAACGAGCCCCGGGACGCCATAGGTCACCGTGTCGTGCAGAGTGGCCAGAGCTTCGGCGATCCAGGGGAGATCCGGAGTCCCGATGAGGACCTCTTGCTTGAACCTCTGCAACCGCTGCCACTCGAGGCCCAGAGGAGCCTGGTAGGTGATCCTGAAGGTCCTTTCTGCCCGGAGAGTGAAAACGTCCGGGGAAAGCACGGCGATCACCGAATCCTGCAAGGGGGGCCACCAATCCTCGGGAGCCACCACGATGACTGCGCTCGGATCCCCATAGGCCAAGCCCATGTCGCAGGCGGTCGAGGAGAATGAGACGGAGGATACCAGGAAAACCAGGAGTGCTGTCCGCATGGCCGCAGCCTTTCGAGCCTCTGGGCGAATCGATCGGTCCAACCTACGTATGAGTTTCTACATCAGAAAAGGTCGGGAGTTCACCCCGTGTTGACCAGCCCCGGATTGAAACCGAGGAGGCCGAAGCCTCGTTCTGGGAAGTAGCTGAACCTAACCCGAACCCCAGATCCCATGAACAAGCTCCTCTCCGATCTGAAGATCGCCGTGCGCATGCTGTTCAAGAACCCGCTGTTCACCATTGCGGCGGTGGCCACGCTCGCCCTTGGGATCGGCCTGAATACGGCGGTTTTCAGCGCGGTCTATGAGTTGGTTCTGAAGCCCCTCCCCGGCGTCCATGAGCCGGATGAGCTGGTCCAGCTCTACCGCAGTTGGCCCGGAATTTCCTACGGCTCGAACTCCATTCCCCATTACTTCGACCTCCGGGATCGGTCGGGGCACCTCTTCAGCGGCGTGGCGGCCTGGAGCATGAACGCTGCCAGCGTCAGCTCCGACGGGCGGAGCGAGATGCTTCTGGGGAAGATGGTGTCGGCGAACTACTTCCAGGTGATGGGGGTCAACGCTGAGGTGGGGAGGGTGTTTATTCCAGAAGAGGAGGGCCGGGCCCCTGGAGCCAGCCCGGTGGTGGTGATCAGCCACAACTTCTGGCAAACCCGTTACGCCGGCGATCCGAGCGCCCTGGGACGGTCGCTGGTCGTGAACGGGTATCCCTATGAGATCATCGGCGTTCT
>JBDRDQ010000395.1:0-14214 GCA_043820695.1 Gemmatimonadota bacterium
AGATTTCGGGGGAGGCCCCGATAAGGACCACGTTCTCCACCGCTCTTCCGTTGTCCCCTTCGACCTGACCTCGTGAGCTGCTCTCCACCCCTACTCTCGCCGGAACGGAGAGCTTGTCCCGGATCATGGCGAAGTCGTCGACGTTCAGCTGCCTCCGGCGAGACCACTCCCGCCACTGTTCACCCTGGATGAACATCTCGAGACTGATTGAAGGCCTGCGCCTAACAGTGACCGTGTTGAGGCCAAAAATGCGATCAGCAAAATCCTCCTTGATGTAGCGATCCAATCCCTCCACGACGCCTACCACAACGATGAGGAACATCACGCCGATGATGACGCCGAGAACCGCAAAGAAGCTCTTCAGCCTCTCGGTTCGAATCTGGATGAAGGCTAACGCCACTCCCTCCCAGATATTCATCCCACCGGTCCGGGGCTCAGCCCACATCAAGGGAAGAAGGTCGTACGGGATCTCCGTCAGTTAGCTCCCGAATGCGCTGGTAGGGGCCGGCCACCACCGTGTCTCCCTCTTCCAACCCGGAGATCACCTCAAAGAACTCTTGCCCAGTAATCCCGACCTCTACCGGGGTGAACGTGGCGATGCCATCGCTGACGAGGAAAACCCCTTCCCGTTCCCGGCTTCGCAAACCGCGAGCGATGGGGCCCTCGGGGGACTGGGGACCTGCCGTGTCTTCCCTTTCTATCGCAGCACCGCCTTCCTGGCGCACGGTGAGGGCGATGATAGGAATCGCCAGGACGTCCCTCCGAATCGCAGTTACGATGTCTGCCGTGGCGGAGAGGTCGGGCCGGAGCCGAATGCCCGAGTCTTCCAGCGTGATTACGACCTCGAAGTCGATGGTTGCACTGCCCCCCGATTGAGAAGGAGGGGTGATGGAGCTCTGCCCCATCTGTGTCACACGACCCGTAAACTGGCGGTCAGGGTAAGCATCGAGTTCCACCACCGCGCTGTCGCCCAGGGTGATCTCCGGGACATCGGTCTCGTCCACTTCCATGACGACCTCGATCACGGACAGATCGCTGACCGTGAGAATGAGGCTCCCGGCGTTGTTCATGGTCCCAATGACCACGGTCTCCCCCGCTTCCACGTTCAGGCGGGTGACCTTCCCGGACATGGGGGCCTTGATGATGGTCTTGGCCAACTGATCCAGGGTCTCATCCAAACCGGCTTCGGCCTGGGAAACACCGAACTGCGAGGCTTCGAACAGGGCCTGGGCCACTTCCAGGTTGGTCTCGGCGTCATCGACCTGTTGGCGGCTCACCAGAGTGGAGTCCCGGGCCCAGAGCCCTGCAATCCTGTCGTTGTCCCTGTAGGATCTCAAGCGATTGGCCCGCTGTTGAGCCTCCTGGGCTCGGGCCTGGCTCAACATGGCCTGGGCCCGGGAGACGGCGGCTTCCAGTTGCCTGGGATCGATTCTCAGGAGGATATCCCCCTCCGTGACGTCATCCCCCTCCTCAACGTTCAGTTCGATGATCCTCCCCATGACGTCAGCGCTGATATCCACGGCCCTCCGGGCCCGGACATTCCCGCTTACCGTGACGGTGGCCACCAAGTCCCGTTTCGCCACCTCCTCCATGCGGACCTCAACGCCTTTTCGGTTCCCGCCCTGGATGATGCTTATGGCGGCTGCGGAACCGAGGACCAGGACCAGCACGACGCCGATGATGATCTTTCTGCGTGAACTCATGAATCTATGCCTTTCCGGATCGCCTTATGGCGTCCGAAGGGATGTGCCGACAACGCTCTCCAGGCTGGCCAACGCGTCGTGATATGCAAAGATGGCGGCGACTCGGTCCCGATCCGCTCCAACCTTCACCGTTTCCGCTTCGACCAGCTCCAGAAAGGTAGCCAAGCCCAAGCGATAACGCTCCAGTGCGAGTCGATGCTGCTCATCCGCCCAAACCTGGTTCTGCTCTTCGATGAGGGCCGCCTCGTATGCGGTCCGAAGGTTTGCCAGGCCGCTGGCAATATCCGCCCTGAGAGCGAGCTCCGAGTTCCTGATCTGGTACCGGAGGTCCTCCTCGGCGATCCTGGCGGATTCCACATCCAACTGCCGTCTCCGACCCTGGAAAATGGGAATGCTGATGGCTAAAGCGGCGGACGGGGGTTGGCGGACAAAATCGAAGGGGAAGGCATTGTTCCGGTTGATAATGCCCTGGCGCTGAGCGTCGGTGAAGAGGTAACGGGAACAATCCGAGGTAGGCAGGGGATCGGCCAGCCTTCGATAGAGTTCGTTCGTGGCCTCGCATTGGGCGATTCTGCCCAAAGAGGAACCCTCAGCCTGGGCCACGAGGAAGTCCGAGTTCGATGCCTCTCGTGCGAATCCGCTCGTGGCAGCCGAGAAGGAAAGAGTGGGGAGGTACGCCGACCGAGCCATCTTCCTCGAGTACCCCTGGACCTTTTGGGAAGCCCTGAGGCTAAGGAGGGACGGGTTCCGTTCCATGGCCTGCGAAACGAGGGCCGCCTCGTCCCAGGATGGTTCGGCCAGAGCGAAGGTCGTGACCAAACCGAAGCCGTCCTGGGGATCCAGTCCCATCTGCTGGGCCAACCTGAACTTTCCGGTTCTGACCGCGTTCTCGCTTACCAGAACCGATACCCTCGCCCGTCCCACGGCGACCTCGGCCTGCCGGGTATCCAGGGGAGTTCCCGATCCGACTTCCAGCCGCCCCTGGGCGAGCCTCAGATTTCCCTGGGACCTCTCCGACTCCTGTCGGGCCAGGGTCAGGGCCTCCATCTGGCGAAGGACATCCAGATAGGCCTGAGTGACCCGGAACACCACCTGGGCCGCACTGGCGTCGCCCTGGGCCACCTGGGCCTCCCGGTTGGCCTTGGCCTGGGGCAGGGCCAGGAGGACCCTGCCATCCAGGTTGTAGCTGAGGCCCAGCCGGTATGAAGAGAAGTAATAGGACGGTTGATTCCCGAATCCGAGGTCGCTGAGGGTTACGCTCCCCACCTGTTGCTCCCCGGATCCCTGCCAGGAGAAGCTTGAACCTGCACTGGCAGAAGGAACCAGGGCACCGTATGCCGCCTTGATGTTCCAGTCGGCGATCTCGGTGTTGTTCAGGTCAGCCTGGAGAAGGGGACTGTTTCGCAGAGCGACCCGTACCGCGTCATCGAGGGATAGAGAGGCGGGCACGGGTTCTTGGGCCACAAGGCGCCCTTGCCCTGCCGAAAGACATACAAGGGTCGCAAGTAGCAACCCGGTTGAGCTTCGATTCCTCACGGTTGTACTCCCGGGAGCGGAGGGACGAGGTGGTTCTTGGTCGAAGAACTTTACGGCCCGGAAAAGGCCACGGTTTCACACGTGCTTCACACGGGGGTTCTGCTTCGCTCAGGGAAGATACGAAAATTCGCCCTGGAGTCTTCATTACGGAGGGATTCAGGCGTCAGGTCAGGGTCTCTCGTTCGGCGACTAGGCGTTTGGAGGGGATCTCCAGTCGAAGCACTCGGCCCCGGCTATCGAACCAGATGTCCCGGGGATGATCCCCGCCGTCCATGTGGAAGCGCCGGGCGTCGGGAACCAGAATGCCGCCTACCCGGATCTCTTCCTCCCCTACCAGAGAGAGGGTCATCCGCTGCTGCTGCCCCGCTCTGGGCGTGAGCACCGTGAGCGACACGGCGGAAGCTTCGTCCAGAAAAGAGTTGAGGAGGTAGTGATGGTGGACGACCCCTTCGTCCAGGAGGACGGACCCTGGGCCCGCCCGGAACTCCCGGAGTTGTTCCCCCGACGAGGAAACGACCCTTGCCAGGTACCGGTCCCCGGAGACGCTCACGAAGATATCCGTGGTTTCGGTCCCGGACACTTTGATCTGGTAGTCGGATACCGCCAGCGTTCTCCCCTGGACGTCCATTGCGGGTGCAAGGTTGATCCGCCCCTCGGGCAGGTTCAACTCCACCGATCCCCGGAGGATGATTCTCTGCTGGCCCCCCGGGCCGATCTGCCTGATGGAGAACTCTTCCCGACCTATCACCTCACCGCCGACATAGATCCGAAAAGCATTTTCATCCACGGACACGTTCTGGCCGTGGGACTGGGGTGGATGAAGGGCCAAGAGGAAGAGGGCTGGGGCCAGTAGCCGAACGTTCATGAAAGTCACTGTCCTGAATGGGAATTTGCTTGGGTGCCACAGGAACTGATACCCGGCTGCGACGGTGATGGTTCGTTGGAAAGGACCTCTGTGAGCGATTCGACGTATCGGTTAAAGACGGCCATCCCTTTTTCCGAAGAGGCCCGGGAAGGGAAGCCAAGGATCCCCCTGGAACCTGGCGGGGGTGTGGCGACCCGTCCCTGAGCATATCTTCGGTACGTTCGGGGATCCGGAGCCACATCGGCGGCCTGTCCCGGTTGGACCCAGGTCGGGGCGAGGTGGAGCATAAGAGAGGTTTCCAGCTCTCCTCCGTGTTCGGAGAAAGGGGATCCTGCCAACAGATCACCGGCGTCGATGCTGAAGAGGTTCACCACCGTGGTGAGGGCGGAGGAGGTCATGGCCATGAGAAGAGCATCCAGATGAGGCTCGTGCTGACAAGCCGTCAGGAGGATGAACTCCTGGATGCCGTGATCCTCCCACTTGGCCAGAAGCTCATTCAGGGCTCTGTGAAGGGTTTTGCGCTCCACTCCCGTGGAACCGGCGTAGCTCTCCTTGCCCGGGTTCCAGACTCCGTAGTCGAAGGTGGGCGCCAGGAGAATTCCGCATCTCCTGGAGACGGCCTCCGCCACCCTCTCGGCGATGAAGGTGTTGGTTCCGAGAGGGAGATGTGGCCCGTGCTGGACCAACGCCCCAACGGGGAGGATGAGGCGCGGATCCCGGGCCAGGGCTCTCCCAACCTCCGGCCAGGGGAGGTGCTGGAGGGACCATGACCGACCCGGGCCTTCTGCAACCGCCGTCCCCTCGTTCGACCCAGCTTCACTCCTCATGGCATTTCCTCTGGGGTGGAGTCCTGGGACTGGCTGCCTGGACTCGATGGCTTTCCCCATGGTGGTTGTTGGGTTCCGCTGGTTTCATCCTTACCTGGATCCTCTTCCGGAGGTCCAACCAACGCACGCACACCGCGGCCGCCGTCTTCCTTCTTATGGGGACAGTATTGGGCTTCTCCGCTCAAAGCCAGATGGGGAGTCGCCGACCTGGGGAAGCGAACCTTCGGAGTCAGCGGGAGGAAGAGGTTTCAAAGGCCCTTTCAGGACGGTTCGAGGCCCTTCTGGAATCGGGGGACCGTGCGGTTCAGGAGACCCGGAACCTGTTGACCGACCCCGCGCCGCAGGACCTTCAGGAGGAGCTCTCACGAATCCGGCGGCGCTGGAGTGTCACGGCCTTGGCGGTGTACGAGTCGGACGGTCGGCTTAGAGGGTGGGTTGGTGTTCACCGGGGCCAAATGCCGAGAGCCATCCGCCGTGCCGAGACCCCCTACGCGTTCGGCGGCGGGCCCCTCTTCCGATACCTCTACTTCACGGCCACGGCTCCGGACGGCGACGAGACGGCGGTGGCGGCGATTCTTCTCCAGGGCAACCTTCCTGGCGGGCTGGAGGGTTCAGGGTTTGCGTCACAGTTCCGGAGGGACACGGGGTTCCCCATCCAGATCCTTTCGCCGGACCGGGTCGAAGGTCCGGCGGTGTGGGACCTCCTCTGGGCGGGCCAGCCCCTCCTGAGCGTCTCTTTGGAAGAGCTGGAGCCGGGGGAGCTTTGGGCCCCGAGGGTGCGCTTCTGGGTGCGGGTTGTCGGGTTCTTGGCTCTCCTGGCCTGGGGAGTGTTGGCTACAGGGGGGAAAGGGTTCTGGCGACATCGGGCCGGCGCATCGACCTCCCTCCTTCTGATGGCCTTTCTTCTTCCGGCCCAGAAGCTCTGGCCCGGGGTGGTCCTCACATCCCCAGCCCAATTCCTTCTTCCAGGTCCATTCCCTGCCACCTTGGGGCAGCTTCTGGGCGTCCTGGTCGCTCTGGCGCTCCTCTGCGGCCTCTTTCCCCTCAAGAAGGTGGCGTGGATGGGGCCCATCGTGGGCGCCGCCACGATTTCGCTGGCCTTCCCAATCTTGGAGGCGATTTTCAGGCAAGGGCCGTCGCCGGCGCTCCTTTCCGGGGGGCCGGGAGGCTTTCTGACCTATCAGATGACGTTGGGCCTCCTGCTGGCATTGGTGGCTTGCGTGGTTTTGGGGACCGCCGGGGGTGAGGGAACCCGGGAGGCCAGGCCCTGGCTCCTTGTGGGGGGCTCGGTTGTGGCCCTGGTGCTGGCTTTCCTCTGCGCTCTTCTGGCTCGATCCGGCCCCGGGGTCTCGTCCCTCTACCTGGTTGCCTGGGGCGCCGCGGCCCACCTGATGGCCCGGGGGTTGGGGGGGGTGGATCGAACCCGTCGGATCCTGGTCTGGGTCATGGCCGGGATTCTGGGATCCTCGGCTGCGCTCCCTGTTGCCTGGGGTTCCCAGATCCAGGCCCGGATGACCGAGGCCGAAGGGCAGTTGAGGGATCTGGGAGCAGATACCGACCCGTATCTCGAGTTCCGGCTCTTCCGGATGGCTGAGATGGCTGATTCCATGGATGCGAAGATCTCATCTCCGGTGGAATTCCTTTTCGAGGTCTGGGCCTCCACCGGAAGGACCGAAGATCCCATCCCCATGTGGATCACCCTCTGGTCTCCCGGGGACCTACCCCAGGAGAACCTTTCCATGGGGGTCCACGGGAGCCGCCCCGCGGAAGTCGACGATTTTCTGTCGGAAGCTCGGGAGGAGGGCGTGCCGGTGCTCCGTCACCTTGGGCTGGAGGATGCCCGGTACGTCCTCCTGGTCCCCTTGGAGGGTGGCCGCGTTCTTTCCGCCAGTGTTCCCCCAAAGGGGTCCACCTCCCTCTCCTCGGCGCTGGGACCCATCTTCGCGGCCATCGGGCGGCCGGGGCTTGGCCCTTTGAATCTGGTTGACGTCCCCCCGGCGGGGAACGCCGACGGCGGTGGGGAAGTGGTTTGGGAACGGAGGGAAGATGGGTGGAGGGGAAGCGTCCCTCTCAGCTTCCCTGGGGGATGGTACTCGGCCCGCCAGACGGTGGCCGTTCCCGGAACCCTCCACATGGTGGCTCGTGGGACGCTGGCACTGCTTCTGGATCTGATCCTGGTTCTGGCGCTCTGGGGGTTGGGGCGGGCCATGGCCCGAGGCCGCGAGGTCGATTTCACAGAGATCTTGAGAGTCCTGGGCAGCTTCAGGGCGCGGGTCACTCTTGCCCTCTTCGGCTTCTTCTTCCTCTCCATCGCGATTTTCGGGACCCTGGCCTTCCAGACGCTGTCCGGTGCCGCGGAGAGGACCGCTACTGCCCTGGCTGAGCGCCTCGTGGAAGACGGGGCAAGCGGCTACCTGGACGTGGCCGGGCAGATGGAGATTCTTGCCCAGGAGGTGGGAGCCGATCTTCTCGAGTACAGGGATGGAGAGTTGATCGAAGGCTCCGCTGAGGAGTTGGTGGAGCTGGGTTTGTACGAGGGATGGGTTCCGGAGCCGATCTTCCGTAGCCTGGAGGACAGGACGGAGGTTCGGGGAATCTATCGGGCATCGCTGGCCCGTTGGGCTTACGTCATGGCCTATCGTCGCCTCCCCGATGGTGACATCCTCGCCACTCCCGTACCGGTGGAGGCCGGCGCCACGGCGCTGCGCCGTCAGGAGGTGGCGGACCTTCTTGGGTTCGCCATCATCCTTGGGGCAGCCCTCTCCCTGGCTCTGGCCTTCCTGGTGGGTGGAACCCTCACCCGGCCCATCGAAACCCTCCAGATCGCCTCCGAGAGGGTCGGAAGCGGGAACCTGAGGGTCCGTCTCCCCGACGACAGGAGAGACGAGTTCGGCGCAGTGTTCGGGGCATTCAACCGGATGGTCCTTCGAATCCGCCGATCCCGCCGAGCCCTTCTTCGGACCACCCGCCGGACCCAGGCTATCATGGAGGGGGCTGCCACCGGGGTGGTGGCGCTGGACTCCTCCGGAAGGGTGACGCTGGCCAACCCACGGGCCGAGGCTCTGCTGCAGGAGGGGATCCAGACCGGCAAGGCGCTGCCCGGCCGTGAAGGTGACGCGAAGGAGCTGATCCAATGGGTGGACCTCTACATCAGGGACGGAATCCGGGAAGCCGACACAGAGTTCCAGATGGGGGATCGCCGGATCCGGGTACGAGCCCGGAGGGTGACGGGGGTGGGCCCCCTGGGCGGAGCCGTCTTGAGCCTCGAGGATGTGACCGACGAACTCAGGACCGAACGAATTCTGGCCTGGGGGGAGATGGCTCAGCAGGTGGCTCATGAGGTGAAGAACCCTCTGACTCCCATCAAACTGAGCGTCCAGCACCTACAACGTGCGTGGGAAGACCGGAGGCCGGACTTCGGGGATATTCTCGGGAAGAACGTGGTGGTGATCCTGAGGGAGATCGAGCACCTGGCAACCATCGCCAGGAGCTTCTCTCGCTTCGGGGCTCCCCTGGCCGCCGGGGAGGTCCCTTTGGAGGGAGTGAGCATCCAGGCCGTCACGGAGGAGGTCATGAATCTCTACCGGGGGGGAGAAGGCGCTCTGGACTTCGAGTCCATCATCCCTCCGGAGATCCCCCTGGTCCGGGCTCGGGAGTCCGAGCTCCGGGAGGTCCTCATCAACCTTCTGGAGAATTCCCGGGCCGCCATTCCTGAGGAGGGGAGGGTCGTGATCGAAGCCGAACCGGCCACCCACGGTGTGGGGCTCCGGGTTCGGGACAACGGGAAGGGGATCTCTCCCGATCTGCTCACCCGGATCTTCGAGCCCCACTTCTCCACCCGCTCGACGGGAACGGGGCTAGGACTGGCCATCGTCCGCCGTTTGGTGGAATCTTGGGGAGGGAGCGTCACGGCCGAGAGTGAGCTGGGAAAGGGATGCGTCATCGCTATGTTCATCCCCGTGTGGGAGGCGGGGACAGGAGAATTTGACTAAGAGGTGAGCCTTTGGAACTGAAGCTCTGGTTGAAGGACCGAGAAGAGCAGATTGCCCGTCGTTGGCGTGCCGGAATCCGAGCCAGGGAGGGCCGCAGGGAAGGCGACGGCGACGGATTCCTGGGCCTGTTTCTCGATAGCCTCATCTCCTTCCTCCCCCCCTGTCTTGGGGACCAGAGGGATGCCGGGGAGGAGGTCTGGCAACAGGCCACCCACCTATACGGCTCCCTGGCCCTTCATCGGGGCCTGGCGGCGGGTGAGGTGGTGGAAGAACTGCAACTGGTCAGGGGAGTGATTCTGAGACTCCTGTTGGAGGCTCCGCCGGAAGATTGGGAGAATCGCGGATTCCAGCGGGATCTGCTGGCTTTGAACAATGTGCTGGACGTCGGAGTGGTCCAAGCCAGTGTTGCGTATATCGACGATCTCTTTTTCGCCCACCTACAGGGCTCGGGTGTCCCAGAGGGGGTGGCGTCCGAGGTCGAAGAGGAGATGGGGCGACAGTTGGAGGCCTTTCGAAGAGAGCTCAGAGAATTGAGGCCCGCTGAACTATCTCAGGGGAGATCCAATGGCCAAGGATGAAGAACGGGTAGTCCGGGCCGAGCCTCTCGGGGATATGCCCGCCGACGAGCTGGAGCCGGCCGCCCGGGCGGTGGCGGATTGGATCTCCGAATACCTGACCGGTGTTGGGAATTATCCGGTCTTGGCCCAGGTGCGTCCTGGTGAGATCCGGGAGCGACTCCCCCCTGAAATGCCGGAAAAGGGAGAGGGCTTCCCGTCCATGCTCCGGGACTTCGAGGAGCTTCTGCTTCCAGGTGTTACCCACTGGAATCACCCGGGGTTCTTCGCCTACTTCTCCATAACCGGGTCGGCCCCTGGTGTCCTGGGGGAAATGTTGGCCTCGGCTCTCAACGTCAACGCCATGGTCTGGCGGAGCTCCCCCGTAGGCACCGAGTTGGAGGAGCATACCCTGGCCTGGCTACGGGATCTTCTCGGCCTCCCTAAAGCGTACGACGGAACCATCAACGATACGGCGTCCTCCTCCTCTCTCTATGCACTGGCGGCTGCCCGGGAGGCGAAGTTGCCAGAGGCATCGGAACATGGTTTGAGCGGGGCTCCCCGGGGCCGGTTCTACGCTTCGGAGCAGGCCCATTCCTCCATCGACAAGGCCGTCATCACCCTGGGTTTCGGACGGAGTGGAATCCGAAAAATCCCCACGGACGAGGTTTTCCGGATGGTGCCGGGTGAGCTTCGTCGCGCTGTCGAAGAAGACCTGGAGGCTGGCGTCAGACCTCTTGGGGTGGTGGCGACTCTGGGAACTACCTCCACCACCAGCATCGACCCGGTAGCCGCCATTGGGGAAATCGCCAGGGAGTTCGACCTCTGGCTCCACGTTGACGCGGCTTACGGGGGGCCGGCGGCGGCCGTGCCGGAGTTCAGGCCCCTCTTCACCGGATGGGAGGAGGCCGACTCCATTGTAGTGAACCCCCACAAGTGGCTTTTCACGCCCATTGACTGCTCCGTCCTTTTCGTCCGGGATCCGGAGCAACTGCGCAAGGCCTTCAGTCTGACACCCGAATACCTCACCACCACCGAGGCAGGCGTGGCTCGAAACCTCATGGATTACGGGGTTTCCCTGGGCCGGAGATTCAGGTCGTTGAAGCTCTGGTTCGTGATGCGGTACTTCGGAGCCGAGGGAATCCGGGATCGGATCCGGCAGCACGTGGAGATGGCCAGGGAAGTAGCGGCTTGGGTGGATGCGGATCCAGACTGGGAGCGCGTAGCGCCTGTCCCATTTAGCACGGTCGTGCTCCGCTTCGCCCCGCCCGGAAGCTCGGAGGAAGACCAGGATCGGTGGAACAGAGCCATCATGGACAGGGTGAACGCGTCCGGTGAGTTCTTCCTTTCCCACACCCTCCTCAACGGCCGCGTCTGCCTCCGGATCGCCATCGGAAACTTGCGGACCCGGTGGGAGCATCTGGAGCGGTGCTGGGCTCTCTTGGGAGAGGCCGCCCGGTGGGCGTTCGCCGGGGGCTTGGAGGGTGGTTCCTAGGAGTCTTCCCTTTTGCGGGAGGTTGGTTTAGGCCTCCCGCACCTCTCTTACCAGATCCTGCATGGAGCCTTTGGCGCTCCCGAAGAACATCATAGTCTTGCTCATGTAGAAGAGGGGGTTGTCGATCCCGGCGAATCCCGGGCTCAAGCTCCGCTTCATGATGATGACGTTCCTGGCGAGATCCACGTCCAGAATGGGCATCCCGGCAATGACGCTATCGGGATTCCTGGCGTCCGGATTCACCACGTCGTTGGCGCCCACGACCAGGGCCACATCCGTGTCCTTGAACTGGTCGTTGATCTCTTCCAGGTCGTAGAGTTGGTTGTAGGGCACGTCGGCTTCGGCAAGGAGGACGTTCATGTGCCCGGGCATCCGTCCCGCCACCGGGTGGATGGCGAATTTGATGTCCACCCCACGCTCCTCCAGAAGGTCGCAGAGCTTCTTCAGGTCGTGCTGGGCCTGGGCTACGGCGAGGCCGTAGCCCGGGACGACGACCACGGACTGGCAATAGGCCAGGATCATTGCTGCGCCTTCGGCGTCGACGGACCGGGCCGTCTTGTCGCCGGCTCCGATCGACGCCGCTGTGGCTCCCTCGGTCCCGAACCCGCCGAAGACCACGTTGGCCAGGGATCGGTTCATCGCCTTGCACATGAGGTTGGTGAGAATGAGCCCCGAAGCACCCACCAGGGCGCCTGCGATGATGAGGATCATGTTCCCCAGGATGAACCCGGCCATGGAAGCCGCCAGCCCTGAATAGGAGTTCAGCAGGGAGATGGCCACGGGCATGTCGGCGCCGCCGATGGCGTTCACCAGGAGGGCACCCAGGAGGAGGGACAGCCCAATGAAGACCAGGAAGATGGCCATGCTGGGATCCTGCGTGACCATATAGACGGCGGCGCCGATGATGCCGATGAAGAGGATGGCGTTCAGGGCCTGAAGGAATTTGTTGGTTACCGGATTTCCGGTGATCCATCCCGCCAGCTTCCCGAAGGCCACGACGCTGCCGGAGAAGGTCACCGCCCCGATGAGCATTCCCAGCATGATGGTGGAGCCCTCACTCAGGGGAAGAGCCCCGGCTTGCTGGAGGCGGAAGAACTCAGCACCGGCGACCAGAGCCGAAGCTCCGCCGCCGAACCCGTTGAAAATGCCCACCATCTCGGGCATGGCCGTCATCTTCACCATCCGGGCCGCCACGGCTCCCACCAAAGAGCCGGTTATGATCCCGATGATGATCCACGACCAGGTCAGGACGTCGGCTTCCACCAGCGTCACCACGATCGCGATAAGCATGGCGAGAGCCGCCATCTGGTTCCCCTTCCGGGCCGTGGCCGGAGAGGAGAGCTGCTTAAGGCCGACGACGAAGAGGAAGGCCGAGAGAAGGTAGGCCAGATCCGCGTAGAAAGTCACAGAGGTTTCCTCGTTCTTGTGTTCAGAGTCTCAGGACATCCGGAGAGCATTCGCCGGACCTTATTTCTTTTTGAACATCTCGAGCATCCTGTCCGTTACCATGAATCCTCCAACCACATTGATGGTGGCGAAGATGATGGAGACGAGGCCCAGGATGACGACGACGGGCTCATTGGCGAACTCGGCCTGGGCCGACACAATGAGAGCCCCGATCAGGGCGATGCCGGAAATGGCATTCGCACCGGACATAAGGGGGGTGTGTAGGGTCGGGGGCACCTTGGTGATGACCTCCTTCCCGGCGAGGGTCGCCAGGACGAAGATGTAAAGGCCCACCAACATGATTGGCATGCTTTCCATTCAAGAATCTCCCGAGATGGAGGTTCGATTCATCCGAAATTCGATCATCCGGCTCAGCCCAACGCTTCCTTGGTGGGCCCGTGCCGAACCTCGCTCTGATACGTGACGCAAACGCCGTCCAGGACTTCGTTCTCCCATTTCAGGTTCAGGGCCCCGTCCTCCTTGTTCACCATTTCCATGATGAAGGTGACGAGGTTCTTGGAGAACATCTGGCTGGCATGGAAAGGTAGGGAAGCGGGGAGGTTCACAGGGCCCAGGATCTGGACGTCATTGTGGACCACCGTCTCTCCGGCTTTGGTGAGTTCGCAGTTGCCGCCGGTTTCCGCAGCCAGGTCGACGATCGCGGACCCGGGTTTCATGCTCTCCACCATCGCTTTGGTGATGAGAATGGGGGCTTTCCGGCCAGGAATCTGGGCGGTGGTGATGACCACGTCCTTGTCCTTGATGGAGTCGGCGATGAGCTGGAGTTCGCGCTCGTGCTGGTCCTCGGTGAGGGCCTTCGCGTATCCACCCTCATCCTCCATATCCCCCACGTCCAACTCCAGGAACTTCGCGCCGAGGCTCTCGCATTGCTCTTTCACGGCGGGCCGCACGTCGAAGGCCTCCTGGACCGCCCCAAGCCGGCGGAAGGTCGCGAGGACCTGTAGTCCCGCCACACCGGCGCCCAACGTCAGCGTCTTGGCCGGCCGAACGGTTCCGGCAGCCGTGGTGAGCATGGGGAGGAACTTCCCGATAGCATTGGCACCAAGGAGGACAGCCTTGTACCCGGCCACCGTCGCCTGGGACGATAGGATGTCCATGGTCTGGGCACGGGTGATCCGGGGCATCAGGTCCATGGCCATGGTGGTGACCCCGGCATCCCGAAGAGCCCTGACGATCTCTAGGTTCATGACGGGCTGGAGGGAGGTCACCAGGATCTGGTCCTTGGCCAGCATTCCCACCTCCTCCACGGTCGGCGGGAGGACCTTGAGAACGATCTCAGCGCCGGCCAGAGTGGCTGCTGCGGTCGGGGCGATGGTGGCTCCCTCCGCCTCATACATGGAGTCCAGAAAGCCGGCTTTCCGGCCGGCGTCCTTCTCCACCACCACCTCGAACTCTTTCTTCTTGAGGAACTTCACGCCCTCCGGAACCAGACCCACTCGGCTCTCGTTCGGACCGGTTTCCCTCAGGACCGCAACCTTCATGCGTAAACTCCGGATTGGGGAGTACAGGTGTCAGCTTCGTTTCGAACAGGGCCAGAGCAACATCCATGCCTAGCTCTGTCAGCCCAGGAATGTTCGGGAATGTGTAGCCAGGACCCAGTGAAACTAACTTCCTTTCTTTAGGTCGCAATGTCCCAGGATTATTGCGTCCTTTGGGAGGTAGTGGCACCATTCCTGGGTTTTTGCCTCATCCTCCCCTCCACAGAGGTGTCGGCATGACCGCAGAAGTCCAATCCCCGAAAGATCCTCTCTTCCTGGAGGGCCTCAACCGTCGAG
>JBDRDQ010000396.1:0-3853 GCA_043820695.1 Gemmatimonadota bacterium
GGCCGACATATGCTCTTCCAGCGTGGACAGGGAGTACCCACCTGGGCTGAATGCCTGAACCAGGACCTCGTCGTCCTTGAAATCCGTGGGCTTGAGGACCACTCGGACCCCGTTGGCCAGCGTCCACTCGGTGATCCCCAACTCGGGGATGGACGATTCCACCACCACCGGGGAAGGGGTGGGGATCTCGGCGAGAAGGGGCTCCTCTGTGGCCGTGTCCTCATAGGCCTCGATTTCGGCGGCCACGGCTTCCTGGAAGATCGAAGACAACTCGGCTTCCGCCGGGAGGGGAAAATCTTCCTTCTCCGGGGCGTTCACCATCACCACCCGACTGTGATCCACCAGCCATGTCTGGGCTACTCTGGTCACCTCGTCCACGGAGATGGTCGGGAGGAGGGCCTGGGCTGCCTGGAATTCGAACTCGATCCCGGGAATCGGTTCGTTTTGGAGGAAGTGATTGACGTATGCCCCTGCGAATCTGGCCGAGGGTTGGTTCTCCTGCTCGGCGAAGGTCCTCTCCAAACCCCTCAGAAGGTCGGCCTTCTCCCGCTCCAGCTCCGAGGCGGTGAAGCCATGCCGGGAGACACGCTCCGCTTCCGTCAGGAGGGCCTCCATGCCCCGGGGGATTCCGCCATCCGGAACCATTGCGGAAAGCTGGAAGATCTCTGCCGACCGGACGAATCGGCCCTGACCGGCCCCTGCCCCCGCAAAGGGCGGATCGGCCTGTTGGGTAAGCTCGAAGAGGCGACCGTTGAGCATCCCGGTGAAGAGGGTCTCTACCAGACGCTGGCGGTAGGCCGCCAAGGTGCCCTGTGCCCGCAAGGGTTGCTTGTATAGAAGGGCGACCTGGCTCGCTGTGGCTTCCGCGTCGCTGGCGACGGCGAAAAGGGTTTCAGGATGGCCGGGCAGTTCATAGATCGCCCGTGGCCGTGGGTCTTCCCGGGATGGAACCCGGGAGAAGTGCTCCCGGATCGAAGCCTCCACTGTGGACGGGTCGAAATCACCCACAGCCACCACCGCCATGAGGTCCGGCCGGTACCAGTCCGCATAGAACCGGCGGAGGGCGTCCGGGGGGAAAGTCTCCAGGATATCCACCTTCCCGATGACGAGTCGATCGGCGTACCGGGATCCGTTGAAGATCACAGGGAACTGCTGATCCATCATTCGGGCCGCGGCTCCCCGGCCCAAGCGCCATTCCTCGATCACTACCCCCCGTTCCTTGTCGATTTCTTCCGAATCCAGCGTCACCTGGTGCGCCCAATCCTCCAGAATCTGGAAGGCGGTGGCCATGATCTCCGGGTCGTCGGTGGGCACCTGGAGCATGTAGACCGTCTCGTCAAAGCTGGTGTAGGCGTTGACCTCGGGGCCGAAGGCCATCCCGATGGACTCCAAGTAGTCCACCAACTCCTGCTTTTCGAAGTTGGCCGTGCCGTTGAAGGCCATGTGCTCGAGAAGGTGGGCCAGCCCCTGTTGGTCATCGTCCTCCATGACCGATCCGACGTTCACCACCAACCGGAGCTCAGCCCGGTTCTCTGGGCGACCATTGCCCCGGATGTAATAGCGGAGGCCGTTCTCCAAAGTCCCTACCGTCACTTTAGGATCGGTGGGGAGGGGGTCGTCAGGAGGGGTGAACCCAGGCTCCTGGGCCTTCAGGGAAGGGGAGGCCACCAAAAGAAAGAGGGTAGCTAATATGATATGGAACCCAAGCTTTGTGCGGCGCATTCCAGGCCTCGTTGGTTTCGTCTTTGCGTTTTGGCCGACCTTCCCGACCGGGCAATTGTAAGGAGGATACTCGCCAGTACCTCCAAAACGCCATATGAGTTCCGATCCTCTGAGCAGTGACTTCCGATTTCAGCGCCCTCCACCGGCGGACTTCAGCAGCGTTCACCCGGATGACCTGTGCACTCTCTACTAGGAAGGTAGTTGACACTGCCTTGTCCACTCATTATTGTGCTACTATGAACCTAGTAGACTGCCGATCCGAGAAGGATCCCGTGGTCCTCACCGGCCGAGAGATGGACGTTATGAACGTCCTCTGGCGGTTGCGGTCGGGGACCGTGTCGGAGGTCCAGGAGGGGCTGTCCGACGAACTGGCGTATACGACCGTCCTCACCATTCTTCGAACCCTGGAGAAGAAAGGCCACCTCCGCCATGAAGCGGAGGGGCGGGCCCACCGGTACGTCCCCCTGGTGGGGAAAGCCGAGGCTCAGGAAGGGGCGGTTCGGAGGGTGACGGGAAAGCTCTTCTCCGGTTCTCCCGAGCTTCTCATGGCCCACCTTCTCGCTGAGAGGGGGCTGACCGAGGAACAGCTCCGCCGACTCCGTGCCCTTGTGGACGAGCGCCTCGAGGAGGAAGGGAAATGATCGCGGCTTGGATTCTTTATGCTCTTCTTGTGGGAGTGCTGGCTGGGGCGGGGGCCCTGGTTCTCGAGAACCTCCTCCGGGCGCACCGCCTACCTACCCGCTGGATTTGGGCCGGAGCCATGGCTCTCTCCTTTTTCTGGCCTCTCGGACACCTCCTATGGAGGAACTGGCCCCGGGAGACGGCCCTGGTTCCGCTTCCGGACCCAAGCAGGGTCGCCGTGCTGGATCCCCTGATGGTCCAGGTGGCTCCGGAGTCGTTCTTACGGAGCCTGGACGCCCCCATTCTGGCGGTCTGGGCCCTTTCCACCGCGGTGCTCCTGGTCCTGTTCACTCTGCTGATTCTCCGTACTCGACGGATGCGGAAGGGGTGGAGGGGGGAGAAAGCTGGTGGGCATTCGGTTCTTTTCTCCCAAGATCTTGGGCCGGCCGTGGTTGGATATGTACGCCCGGAGATCGTCCTTCCAGGTTGGTGCAGGGAGCTGGAAGACCACACCCTCGGTCTCATCCTCGATCATGAACTGGAGCACCTCAGAGCCGGGGACCTTCGGCTGATCCTTTCAGCCGGGGTGTTTCCGATTCTCCTCCCTTGGCACCTCCCCATTTGGTGGCAGTTCCAACGGTTGCGCTTGGCCGCGGAGGGGGACTGCGACCTTCGGGTGTTGAGGAAGTATCCGGAACGTACAAGGCCCTATATGGAGCTTCTCCTCGAAGTCGGAAGCCGAGTTCGAAGAGCCCAGCCAATGGCTGCCATGCTGTCCGAGCCGGAAGAAACCCTTGAGAGAAGGATTCGAATCATGACGATGCCTTTCCCGAAGAAGCCGTGGATACGGGGGGTCTTGTTGGCAGTCGTCGGCGGGATCCTCGTGGCGGTGGCTTGTTGGGCGCCAAGTCCCACTGACATTCAGGAGCAACAGGCGGAGCTCCAGGCCATCGTGATCCCCCCGCCGCCGGAGGAAGTCGTATCCTACACAGTCACAGTTTCTCCAGGAGACCCCGAGGTGGTCCAGGGGGAGGATGGGACCCCGTCTTTTACTCCCTTCACCGCCCCTCCCACCCTGGCGAATAGGGATGAAGTGGTGGCAGCTCTTGAACGGGAATACCCCCCCCTTCTGAAAGAGGCGGGAGTTGGAGGAACGGTGGCCGTCTGGTTCTATATCGATGAGACGGGACGGCTGACCAGGACGATGATAGACAAGTCCTCCGGCCATACCGCTCTTGACGACGCCGCCCTCAAGGTTGCGGCGGTCATCGCGTTCACACCGGCTCTCAATGGTGAGAAACCGGTCGCAGTCTGGATCTCCCTCCCCATCACCTTCATAACCGATGGCGGAGCGCGCACTGTTGAGGAGCCGGTGGCAGAGCCTCCGGAGGTGGAATACGTCGAAGCGAACATCGCCATCCCCCCAACAGCCGCTGAGTTGCGAGATCAACCTCCTCCTCCGGGTGAAAATGAGAGGGGGCTAACCATAGAGGGGAAGGACATATCGGCT
>JBDRDQ010000397.1:0-2579 GCA_043820695.1 Gemmatimonadota bacterium
GGCCGTATATGCGGCGATTCCAGGCCGGGTGGCAGGAAGGCCCTGGAATACTTCTGTCTCGGCTCCCCGGTGAGCGGCATTGTACCGAAGCTGAAGCACATCGAAGGGTGCCTTTTCCCGCTGGGCCATCTCGCCATGGAACCGGCGACTGTGCCCCGTCACCCCGAGGAACCGAACCTTCCGGCTCTCCTTCAGCCGCTCAACCGTATCCAGGAGGCGGCTGTTGGGCATCTTGTTGAACCAGCCGAGAAAGAGGATGTCCACGTAATCGGTGCCCAGTGCCCCCAGGGCTCTCTCCACGGATCGTTTGAGGAGGAACCCCCCGTGGTCGTAGGACTGGACGGCGATAACCAGGGCCTCCCTGTTCCTCTTGACCAACTCCCTCAGGGCGTCCCTCATCCCGGGTTTCCTGGACACCCAATAGAAGTAGTTGATCCCATATTCGTGGAAGGCCTTCTCGACCGCGGTGGCAGGAACCCCGTAGCCACCGGCCAAGCCGATCCGGCTGACTTCGAGCCCGGTGCGGCCAAGGGTTGTGCGCGCTTCGAAAGACCTTCTGTCCGCGGTGTTCAGGGGCTTCCTCAGCAGGTTGATTCCGGTGGCGGAGGGGCTCCTACGTCGCCGGTTTGATGTTCTGGTTCAGCCTGAAGAAGTTGGTTGGATCGAACTTGGTTTTCAACCGTGCCAGCCGAGCGTAAGCATCTCCATACGCGGACTGGACCCGGTCCGTCTCCTCCTCGGTCATGAAATTTACGTAGACGCCGCCCGTGGCGTAGGGCGATGAGGCCTTGAATAGACCTCGGGTCCAGGCCAAGCACCGGTCATCATCCTTCGCATCATGCCAGCGCCCATGGACGTTCATGATGAACTCCGCGTCCCGGTGACGGTACGCCGTGGCCTCTGCCGGAACGCGGCTGGTAGCGCCCCCCATCTGGGCAAAGAAGACCTCGCAGCTTTGGTTGGGAAGATCGGCCACGAAGGGGAGAACCGCATCCAGCAGCCCGTCGCTCAGCTCCAGAAAGTCGTGGGATTTCCAGTAGTTCCGTTGGCCCGGAAGCAGGAGCGGGTCAAAAGCCATCTGGAAGGCAGAGTACTGATGAGGGCTGATGACATCTGCGATGGGGTTTCCGAACTCCCTCAAAGGCCTGAGTGCCTTTTCCCCATCAGCCATATCTCCCGCGTAAAGGCAGGCGAGGATCAGGACTGTGGTACCGTGGACCTCGGGCGGGAGGAAAGGAAGGGGAGGAGCCTTCCTCATTACGGCCCAAACGGTCAGCTCGTCCGGAGCCTGGGCGGCGAACTCCCGATAGTAGCGGAGCACCGGACCTGCGTCGGAGAACGGGTGAACGATGAGTCCCGAAAGCACGTCCGGTCCCAACGGATGGAGATGGAATTCAAAGGAAGTGACGATGCCGAAATTCCCGCCACCTCCTCGGAGCCCCCAAAAAAGATCCGTGTTTTCATCCTCGCTCGCCTTCAGGTATGCACCGGTCGCCGTGACCACGTCCGCAGAGACCAGGTTGTCAGCAGTGAGGCCATGCTTCCGGCTCAGCCATCCGAAGCCTCCGCCGAGCGTCAGCCCGCCGATCCCGGTTGTGGAGTTGATCCCGACCGGGGTCGCCAACCCGAAGGCCTGCGCCTCCAGGTCAAACTCGCCGAGGGTCGTTCCCGGGCCCACCCAAGCTTTTCGTGCCCCAGGGTCTACCCGCACCGAGTTCATCTTCCGGAGGGAGATCATGAACCCCCCCTCGCAGGCGGCGTTTCCGGCAATGTTGTGGCCGGCACCCAGAACGGACACCAGGAGCCCGTTCTTCGCCGCGAACTTCACCGACCGGATCACGTCCGCCGCCCCTGCGCATTCCACGATGAGCCCCGGACGCCGATCGACCATGCCATTCCAGAGGGCTCTGGCATCGTCGTAACCCGGAGATTGGGGACCCAGAAGTTCGCCTCTGAGACCGGCCGAAAAAGCATCGAGGCTCTCTTCCTCAAGGACTCTGATGTTTCCGTCCAACGTTTTCATGGAATAACTGGGCATTACGCTCTCCATTCGAGAAAGGTTGGGTACTAGAATAGGATTGAAGTGGAAAGGTTTAAGTATCAAAGGTTTTCAAGAAAAAGCAAGGTTTATCTTCCGGGGTCCGAGCGAAGGTACTGCGGAGACTGTATTCTGCGGGAAACGGGGCCTCGCCGGCCCGCCAACGCCCAGTCACCGCTGGCGAGGGGGGTTGGCCCGATTACATCTGATCGAAAAACCCCCTCATCGCGCCGGGCGATGAGGGGGGGGTCTTCGGCCGGCCTCGGCCGGCCCAGAACTACTCTCGAGGCGTCCTTGAACCTGCCACCTGTCCAAAAAGGCCCGTCCACACACCATCCTTCTTTCGCAGGACGAAGCTGAAGCTCGTAAGGAAATCGAACTCACTTCCGTCGGGGTACCGCAACAATCCCGCGGCCTCTCCCACAAAAAGAGCAATGTCGGGGGCCAGAACATCGATGCGCCGTGTGCCCCACTCGGCCTCCCAGGACTCCCAACTGCCGTACCGCTCCTGGGTTCCGGTCAGGAATTGGTCCCAGGTGGC
>JBDRDQ010000398.1:0-11874 GCA_043820695.1 Gemmatimonadota bacterium
CATCTGGAGAAGGAAGGAAAGGACCTTCTGGACAACCGGTACCTCCACCTGAGATACAACTATCGGTTCTCGGATCGGTTCAGGACCTTCCATTTCTTCCAGCTTCAGACCAACCAGAACCTTCTTCTCGACCAACGGCGACTCCTGGGGTCGGGAGTCAGGTACAGGCTCGTGGAGGGAGCACGGGGTCGCCTGGAGGTGGGTGCCGGGTTGATGTTCGAGGCGGAGCGCCTGAACGCGCTGAAACTGGGCCCCGGGGAAGACCCGGATACCGAGACCGTTCGAATGTCGAACCTCGTGGTGGGATCGGGGTCTTTCGGGGAAGGGCGCCGTTGGGTGACGGTCGTTTACTACCAACCCAACGTGGCGGGCTTCGAGGACTATCGCCTTTCAGGGGAGGCTGGTGTAAAAGTGGAGGTCATTTCCTCTCTACAGCTGGACGTAGCCTTCACCTGGCGACACGACAGCAGGGCCCCGGCCGATCTGGAGAAGGACGACGTTGGGCTCCACACCGGCTTCACGTATCGCATTCGGTAGCGGTTCAAGAGGATACAAAGAAACTGGAATTCAAAGAAAGAGGACGGCTTCCATGACGGCGAACCCAGGGGATCAGGAGCCGGCGGTCCAGGATGAGACCACTCCATCCAACCCACCAGTCCCGGACCTGAGGGTTGCTCGGGTCTTGGTGGCCCGTGAGCATCCGAACGCGGACCGCCTCCTGGTGATGGAGATCGACCTCGGTACGGAAAAGAGGCAGATCGTGGCAGGCATCGTGGGTCACTACGAGTTCCACGAACTGGAAGGACTCCCGATCGTGGTGGTGGCCAATCTTCAACATGCCAAACTTCGGGGGGAGGTAAGCCAGGGTATGCTCCTGGCTGCCGAAAATGAGGAGGGTCGGTTGGGGGTCCTTCTGGCTCCGGAAGCAGTGCCCGGGACACCCCTTCGGGTCATAGGGGGGCCACCACCGGACGAGGAAATCACCTTCCAGGGCTTCCACGAAAACACTCTCCTGGCCGGCCCCGGGGGCGTGACGATGAACGGAGCCCCCATGGAGGGGACCCCACTCATCATGGACAGAGAAGTGTACGGGCGGCTGCGGTAAGGGCCAACAACCGAACCCCGCCCGGTTCCGCGATGAGCACATGAGCACTACGCCCGTCATCAACACTCGCGGATTGACCCGGTACTACGGCTCCACGGTGGGGGTCGAGGGACTCACCCTGGAAATCACCGCCGGGGAGATCTTCGGGTTCCTGGGCCCGAACGGCGCCGGGAAGACCACCACCATCCGCCTCCTTCTGGATCTCATCCGCCCGACACGAGGTGAATCCCTCCTCTTCGGGTGCCCATCCGGGGATCCGTCGGTTCGCTCCCGAATCGGGTACCTTCCCGGGGAACTGTCGCTGGATCACAGGATGACCGGCAGCCAGACGCTGGACTTCCTCTCCGCCCTCAACGAGGGGCGGGACACGTCACGATTCCGGCGAGAGGAACTCAGCGAGCGGCTGGGCCTTTCTCAGGCGGATCTCCGCCGAAAAGTCCGGGAGTACTCCCGAGGCATGAAGCAGAAGCTGGGGCTGGTGTCGGCGTTCCAGCACCTGCCGGAGCTCCTGATCCTGGATGAGCCCACGACTGGCCTGGACCCCCTGGTTCGGGAAGTCGTCTTCGAGCTCATGGCCGAAGTGCGGGAAGTGGGAGCCACGGTTTTCCTTTCTTCCCACGTCCTCTCCGAAGTGGACCGCACCTGCGATCGAGTGGGCATCTTGAGGGACGGCCGTCTGGTCACCCTTCTCACCGTGGAGGAAGCCCGGGAGGCTTCGGCCCGATCCATGGTGGTGGATTTCAAGGGGGATCCACCCATGGAGGCAATTATCGAGGCCGGATTGGAGATCGAGAAGGTAGAGGGGAGAAGGGTCGTTCTGAAGGTCACGGGGGAGATGGGACCTTTGTTGAAGCTGCTGGCCCGGAACCCAGTGGACCACCTGAGTTTTCCTGAGCCAAGCCTGGAAAAGGCCTTCAACGCCTTTTACCGAGGGTCCTCGAATCCGGGCTCCCCAGATCCCCTGGAGTCCTTGGACACTCTCCTTCCCCCGTCTCCTTCGAGTGAGGGGAGGGAAGAATGATCCGGCCCCTGTTCATGCGGGGTTTCCGGCAGCACGCCGGCCTTCTCGGGATCCTGAGCCTCGGCCTCTTCTTTTTCGAATGGGCCCTTGGGTGGGGCGTCCCATCTCGAGATGGGACCCGGCTTCCGCCAACTCCTCGGAGCCCTTCTCCCCCCCGGGGTCGTGGACACCATCTTGGGCCAGTTCGGCTTCACCTCCTTCGGCGGCGCCATGTCCTTCGGGTACCAGCATCCCATGTCCCTCTTCGCCGGCATCGCCATGGTCACCGTCATGGCGACCATCCCTGTCCACGAGCGGGAGACCGGACTTCTGGACCTGGTCCTGGCCCGCCCATTGCCTCGGGCCCGGTACCTGACAGCTACGGCGCTTCTGGTATTCCTGGCCGCGATCCTCCCACCCCTCGCCCTCCTGGCCGGAGGAGCCCTGGGGCTTGCGGTGGTCTCGGCTCCCGAGGCTGTGACCTGGACGGGGTACCTGCCCTCGGCAACGGGGATGGCCCTCCTTCTCCTGGCCATTGGAGCCTATGTGCTCCTTTTCGCCACCGGGGCCAAACGAAGGGGAACCGCCATCGCCCAAGCTGTGGGAATGACCCTTCTTTTCTACTGGCTGGACTTCATGGGCGACTATTGGGACCTGCTCCAGACGGCACGCCTCCTCAGCCCGTTCCACTTTTTCGATCCGGCCGAAGCCGCCCGGTCTGGGCTACCGCTCCGGGATGTCGCAGTCTTGGGCGGAA
The DNA here is from genome assembly GCA_043820695.1 of Gemmatimonadota bacterium. Lineage (GTDB taxonomy): Bacteria > Gemmatimonadota > Gemmatimonadetes > Longimicrobiales > Gaopeijiaceae > JABDNZ01. Next base: position 2,863 of record JBDRDQ010000398.1, read on the forward strand.
TCTTCCTGGCAGCCACGGCAGGAGCCTTCGTGAACTTCAGGCGTCAGGACCTCTGATCCCTTACATTCCACCCTCATCCGCAGAGGGTCCGTAAAGAGCGGGCACCGGGATATCGTTGAGCCGCAGGTAGAGGGTGAACTGGCCTCGATGGTGTATGATGTGGTTCAGAATCATCCCCCGAAGCACTGCGAGCCTGGGCATGGTGAAGAGCTCCTCCCCTCCGTGAAGGAGAGTCCATGGTTTCATGAGCTCCTCGTCGCTGGCTTCCTCCAAAGCACTTCTGAACCCAGCCACGCCCTCGTCGAAGGCGGCGAGAACAGCTCCAGGCGTTTCGGCCGGCGGCGGAGGGACAAACTCGCCCTTCACCGGGTCCAGATCCATGGATTCGGTTTTCAGGGTCGCTCCACCCCAGCTGGGTAGCCGAACCAGATGGTTCGCCAGCTCCATGAAGGAGAAGGATTTCTCGTGGGGCTTCCAGCTGAACTTGTCGCCAGGGACGCGTTCGAGGGCCGTCCTGGTCTTGGCCATTTCCTGATCGAACTCGGGCAACAGGGCTGAGCTCAGGCTCATGGGGTTCTCCTCCTGGGATGACGGTAGGGATGATCATGGAGAGGCTGAGCGGTTTCGGCTGCCTCCTCGGGAAGAGCTACCCTGAACCGGGGGACGAGTTCTCTATTGCCGGGAGGCTCCGGTATTCACATGCTGGTGTCGGGAACGAGCCTTTCTAGAAGGTGGGGCGCGCGCCGGAATGCAGGACTGGGAGGAAACTGCGAGATGCCAGCAAATCTGACCCCCGTCTACAGGGAAGCCGAAGCCCGGTTCAAGGCCGCCGTCACCAGGGAGGAGAAGATCGCCAGTCTGGAGGAAATGCTCAGGGTCATCCCCAAGCACAAAGGCACCGAGCACCTCCAAGGCGATCTTCGAGCCCGGCTCTCCAAGCTCCGGCAAGAACCGAAAAAGTCAGTCACGTCCAAGGGGCAGAGCCACAAGATCCAGAAGGAGGGGGCCGGCCAGGTCACCCTGGTAGGAGCCCCCAACTCGGGGAAGTCGAGCCTCGTCGCTGCACTCACCCACGCGAAACCCGAGGTGGCGCCCTACCCCCTCACTACACTGAAAGCGACCCCGGGCATGATGCCCTTCGAGGACGTCGGGTTCCAGCTAATCGACCTCCCACCGCTCTGCCACGAGCATGTGGAGCCCTGGGTCTACGATCTGGTTCGGGCCTCGGACCTGGTTTGGTTGGTGATCTCCGTCCAAAGCCCCCTTCTGGGGCTGGAGGTGGTCGAGGAACTCCTCGGCGGGAAGGCCATTGGCCTGTATCCGGCCGGTTCCTCCCCCCCCGAAGCATCCCGGCCGGGGTGGAGCTATAAGAAGACCGTGTTGGTGGTGACGGGGATGGACCTACCGGGTGCGGAAGGAGACCTGGAAGCTCTGGGAGAGCTGGTGGAACTCCCCTGGCCGAAAGTGGCTGTGTCCACCACGACGGGAAACTCCATGGACGAGCTGGGCAAAGCCACCTTCGAGGCCCTCGACATTATTCGGGTCTATTCAAAGGAGCCCCGGAAGGATCCGGACATGTCCCGGCCCTTCACCCTGAAGAGGGGCAGTACCGTCGAGGACCTGGCCAGTAGCATCCACAAGGAGATCGCCGAGGAAATAAAGTTCGCCCGAATCTGGGGCCCAAGTGCTTTCGACGGGCAGTCGGTACAAGAACACCACGTGCTCGAGGAGGGGGATGTGGTGGAGTTACACCGGTAATGCTGTGGGATCCTGAAGGAGGCGGATAGGGCCTTCGCGAACGCCCGGTGAGTGTCAGACCTCGGCGGATGTCCTCTGCTGACGGTTGTAGAAGTAGACCCCGACGGCGACGGCAACCCCCACGACCAAGACGAAGAGGGCGATCAGGACGATCTTGAGGGCGATGGCGAGAAGGCCCATCACCCAGGCCGTCACCGGCACCATGATGATCTTCAGGGCTTCCAAGAGAAGGAAACCCAGGATTCCGGAAATTGTAAGTCCCGCCGCGAATTTCATCTGATCTTCCCAGGTCGCAGTTCAACCCACCGCCCGTCACGGACTCCGCGCCGCAAGAAGCTCTACGGGCTTCCGAACGAGCCGGTTTCAGGTGGGTTCTGAAAACTAATCTTCTTTGATGCCGGCCACCAAGCACTGTCATGCTCTTCCCCAAGCCTTCGGGAACGCCACTTCCAGCTTCTCCTTCACCCAGGGATCCTCTCAAGAAAGGCAGTCGGCTATGAGGAACCCAGGCGAGACGAAGATGACCTCACGCTTATCAGGCGGGTCCGAAAGGCATCAAATTCCGGCAAGAAACCGTATAAATCACTTGTCCAATGAAACCATTCCATGTTCCGCATTGTCCACGGTGTGCAGTGGTGGGAGGTGTCGCGTATATACTTTGATTCATAAAGTACTTGCCCAAACCAACTGGGATCGCCAGATTGCATCACCATGACGAGACAATCCCAGGCCAGCCGGAGCTCGGATCCCATCCCCCTCAGCCATCGGGCCATGGAGGATCTACGCTTCATCCGCCGAACGATGGAGAATGGAAACGCCTTCACGGCGGTACCGGGGTGGGGCGGGTTGGGCATGGGGGTCACGGCCCTGGCGGCGGCGGCGATCGCTGCCGGGCGGGCGACCCCGGAAGGCTGGCTCGGCGTATGGGCCGCGGAGGCGGTGGTTGCGGCCGGGATTGGTGCCTGGGCGATCGAGCGCAAAGCTCGGCGGGTCGGTCTGCCCGTGCTCTCGGGCACCGGACGGAAGGTCCTTCTCGGGTTCACTCCGCCTGCGCTGGCGGGGATCGTCCTTACCGCGGCGCTCTGGCAGGCGGGCGCGACCAGACTGATCCCCGGGGCTTGGCTCCTTCTCTACGGCGTCGCTGTGGTGGCCGGGGGCACGTTCTCGGTCCGGGTGGTGCCTCTGATGGGGGTGTGTTTCATGGTCCTGGGAACACTTGCCCTTCTTCTGGTGCCGGACGCCGGAAACACCTTGATGGCCTTGGGTTTCGGGGGACTTCACGTGGTGTTCGGGGCGATCATTGCCAGGGGGCACGGTGGCTGAGGGGGTTCGTTCCCGAAGCGACGGGCTCGCCCCGCAGCCTGTTGGAGGAGCAAAGGTGCGCCCAGCAGCCGAGGTCACTGAAACCAATCCGGTCGGGTTCGACCAGCTCATCCACGGGCGGGTGCGCCTGGGGATCGTCAGCGCCCTCGCCGTGGAGGAGTCCCTTACCTTCAATGAGCTCAAGGAGCGACTGAAAACCTCCGACGGAAACCTCAGCGTGCACGCGCGGCGACTCGAGGAAGCGGGCTATCTGGAGGTCACGAAGTCGTTCGAGCGCCGGATCCCCCGGACGGACTACCGGCTCACGGCTGCCGGCAGAAAGGCCCTCGAACGGTACCTGGACCACATGGAGGCGTTGATCGAGCGCGTACGTGAGTGATCGGGTGACCCGACTCGGGCCCTTTTTTTTGCGAGGTGACTTTATGATTTCAAGTACTTTGCCAATGCGATACAACCGGTCCTGCGATCCGATACACCGGCGGGGCACGGGAAAGCAAGAACCGGTAGGCCAGGAGCGGCCGCCCCGGGGCTTCCACGTCGCCATCATCATGGACGGAAACGGTCGATGGGCTCGGAAGCGCCGGCGTCCGCGGCGAGCGGGCCATATGGCGGGGGCTGCTGCGGTCCGGCGCACCGTGGAAGCCGCCCCGGGTCTAGGGATCACCACCCTGACGCTCTATGCGTTTTCGGCCGACAACTGGCGACGGCCGCAAGAGGAGGTCGACCACCTCATGCGTCTGTTCCAGAGCCACCTGCGCTCGGAGTGCGCGCGGTGTGTCGAGAACGGCGTGCGCCTGAGCGTCATCGGACGGCGGGACCGACTACCGGCAGGGCTCGGGGACGCCATCGAGGCAGCCGAGTCCAGGACAAGCTCCGGTACCCGCCTCCATCTGCGCATCGCCATCGACTACTCGGCGAGAGACGCACTCATGACCGCGGCAGCATCTATGGCCGGGAGCAGCCCTCCCTCCCGGGACGTGTTCAGCACCGCGCTGGCACGGGCCATGAGCGCTCCGGCGGGAACTCGAGATGTGGATCTCTTGATCCGCACCGGCGGGGAGCGTCGGCTAAGCGATTTCCTCCTCTGGGAATCGGCTTATGCAGAGCTGGTATTCACGGACAAGGCGTGGCCCGATTTCATGGCCCAGGACTTGGAATCCGCAGTGCGTGAGTTTTCGACCCGGGATCGACGGTTCGGCGGGCTCGCTCTTCCGGCCCACGCCCGGCTAGGCCAATCGCCGATGGAAGGGGGGACGGTACCATGAGCACACGTACGTTGCCAGTGAACGCCATTCTTGCCGCGGGGGTGGGAATGGGCTTCGCCGGAGACTTTTTCCTGCGCGGGCCAGGGGAGCCCGGGCTCAACTTCGCTCTCCTGTTCGCCGGACTCGCCGCCTCGGTGGGCATTGTAGCCCTGAACGGAGGCCCTCGCCTGAGCCGGGAGGCCGTGGGCTGGATGGCGGTGGGGATCCTCCTCGGGACGGGCCTCGTGTGGAGGGGCTCGGAGCTGCTGCGGTTCCTCGCGTTCGTGTCTGCGTCGGTGGCCTTCGCCCTTCCCGCTTTCCATGCCGGAAGAGCGTGGGTTCGGAAAGCCGGAGTGGCCGATCTGTTCGAGGCCGTGGCCGCCTCTGGGTGCCACGCGGCCCTCGGCTCCGCACGGCTTCTCCAGAAGGAACAATGGGAGACCGTGGGGGCGGACGAGTCCCACCGGACCGCTCGGACCGCCACTCGCTCGGTGGTCCTGGGGGTCCTGCTGGCCACCGTGCCCCTGGGCATCTTCGGCGCCCTCTTCCTCTCCGCGGACCCTGTTTTCGCCCAAATCCTGGGAGACTTCGTGAGGATCGACCTTCGCGCGTTCGCCTCCCACCTGATCGTCATCGCCATTCTCTCCTGGCTCGCTTGCGGATACCTGGCCGGATTCTCGTCCGGAACCCGTTTGGACGGTCTCCGGGCGGTGGGCTGGGAGGCCCCGACCCTCAGGACGGGCGAGGTGGCCATAGCCCTCGGGCTAGTAGACCTCCTCTTTCTGGGGTTTGTGTCCGTCCAGTTCCGCTATCTCTTCGGCGGCGCGGAAATGGTCGAGGTCACGCCGGGGTTGACCTATGCGGCCTACGCCCGCGAAGGCTTCTTCCAGTTGGTGGCGGCCACGGCGCTGGGCCTCCCATGGCTCCTGGCAGCCGACAGTCTGCTGGGCAAGCGGGAGGAATCGGCCCGGTGGAGCTTCAGGGTTCTCGCGGGGGCTCAGATCGTGCTCCTGCTGGCCATCGTGGCCTCTGCCGTGCAGCGGATGCGGGCCTACCTGGACGCGTACGGGCTCACCGAGGACCGCTTCGTGGCCCTGGCCGTGCTCCTCTGGCTGGCGCTGCTGGTCGTCTGGTTCGGGGCCACAGTTCTGAGGGGCCGGCGGAACCCGTTCGCGTTCGGCGCGGTGGTGAGCGGGGTCGGGTTGATCGTGCTCCTTCACCTGTCGAACCCGACGGCTTACGCTGCCCGGAGCCACCTGGATCGTGCTGGGGCCGTGCTGCATCATGAATCCGATTCCGGATCTCGGCTGGACGTCACCTATCTGGCCACCCTCGGGAGCGATGCGGCCCCGGTCCTGGTTGGACGTATCGATGAGTTGGCCGAGGCCGCCCGCTGTGAGGTGGCCAGCGCACTCCTTTCACGGTGGGGGCCCGACCGAGAATGGGACTGGCGGAACTGGAACTTGGCGGACTGGAGGGCCCGGCAGGTAGTGAGAGCCGAAGGGGAGCGGCTGAGAGCAATGGCGGAGGGGGGAGAAGAGTGTGGAAACCGCCTATGATGGTGGAGCCGGTTGCCCACCCTCAACGTATCGAACGAAGGAGCGGTTATCGCTGGGACCTCCGGTCTGGCCGATTCGTGCGTCGACGATCACATTGCCGGTTCCTTAGCCTTCACATCCGTCCTCCTCCGAGGTACTTCAATGAACGCTGCCACGCGCCGGGTCGCAGCGCCCACCCTCGCGCTGTTCCTCTCCCTTCTCGCTTCCTGCGCCCCGCCGGTGGACCGCACCGCGCGCTTCGAAGTGGTGGAGGCCACCATCTCCGAGATGCAAGCGGCCATGGCTGAAGGACAGGTTACCTCCCGCGAGTTGGTGGAGGCCCACCTGGTGGGTATCGCCATGTACGAAGAAGGCGTGAACGCCACCATCCAGGTGAACCCCCGGGCTCTCGAGATCGCCGACTCCCTGGACCGGGAACGAGCGGCGGGGCGGGTGCGGGGGCCACTACATGGGATCCCTGTGGCCCTCAAAGACAACATCCACACCACCGACATGCACACCACCGGCGGTGCCCTGGCGTTCGAGGGTTTCACGCCTCCGTACGAGGCCACGCTCGCAAGGAACCTGGAGGACGCCGGCGCAATAATCCTGGCCAAGACCGTCATGACGGAGTTGGCCAACTTCATGGCCTCGGGCATGCCCACCAACTACAGCGCGTTGGGCGGCTACGGCCGAAACCCCTACGACCCCCGGCGGGATCCGCGGGAAGGCCGCAACGACGGACGGCCCGTTATGGCCACGGGCGGCTCCAGTTCGGGTATCGGGACCGCCATGAGCTTCTGGGTGGCCAATGTGGGTACTGAAACGTCGGGCTCCATCCTCTCCCCGTCCAACCAGAACATGCTGGCAGGAATCAAGCCCACCGTCGGTCGGATCAGCCGATACGGCGTCATCCCAATTCCGGCGGATCAGGACACCCCCGGCCCCATGGCCCGCACGGTCATGGACGCCGCCATCATGCTCGGGGCCATGGAGGGCACGGCCGCGGATCCGAACGACCCGGCCACGACCGCGTGTGAACGACCCGCCAACGGCGACTACCTGGCCTTCCTCAAGGCGGACGGCCTCCAGGGCGCTCGCATCGGCATCCCCCGGGCCATGTATTACGACTCGGTGCAGGTACCAGGGTCGGACCGCTGGCGCGGCGGAATGTCCGATGCCGGCAGGGCCATGATGGACACGGTGATGACCATACTGAAACAGCAGGGAGCGATCATCGTGGACCCCGCCGACATCCCGAGTATTCTGGATCAGGACGAGGCCCAGAACCTCATGCTCAACGGACAGAGCTCCGTGCTGGACTATGGGATGAAGCGGGACTTCAATCTGTGGTTGGCGTCCCTGGGCGAGACCGCCCCGGTGAAGTCGCTGACCGAGCTCCGGGAATGGAACCTGGCGCACGGTTCCGCCGGCTCAATGAAGTACGAGCAGGCCCGCCTGGACATCGCCGACGCATTGGATCTCGAGGGGGACCGCGCCACCTACGAGGCCGACCGCATCAGGGACATCCGCCTGAACGGAGAGCACGGCATCGATGAGGTCATGCAGGCGCTGGAGCTGGACGCACTCCTCTTCCCCGGTTCCAGCAGTGCCGGAATCGCGGCCAAGCCCGGGTATCCCACGGTGATCGTCCCCTTCGGCTTCGTGCCCAACGAGTCCGGCCCCCCGTTCCCCGACGGCTTCATACCGCGCCCCCAACCCTATGGCGTGGCCTTCACGGCGGGAGCTTGCAGTGAGCCTCGCCTCCTGGAGTTGGCGTACGCCTTCGAGCAAGCCACGAAGCGGAGGACGCCTCCTCCGGGCAAGTGACGGCACGACCAGGAATCCCCGCTCGGTCTCGGACCACCGAGCGGGGATTCACCTCACAAGATGGGCCTGGGTGGACTCGAACTGGAGCCGGGTCCGCCCCCCAAACCGCCCGCATCCCTTTGAATACTGGAGCAGTTCCGGCCACGGTTCGCCCCACCTCTTGACCCGGCCCGGCTTTTTCGGTTTCTTCCGGGCGCCATGAGATATTCGACTCGACATCATACGCACGCTCATACTCATCCGCTTCCGGGCGGTCGGCTGGAGCTGTGCATTTGAGTTGAGGATCTCCTGATCATCTGAGCACACCCGACGCCGACCCTCCGAGGTCGGCGTTTCTGCGTTACGCCCCCTCGGAGTTCCAGTTTACTCAACGGAGCTCTACATGACCCTGGATAACAGAGTCAACGGCGACACGCTTCGGCTCGGCCTTCCCAAGGGCCGCATGCAGGAGGCGGTCATAACGCTGCTGGCCGACGCCGCCATCCGAGTCAAACCCAGCGCCCGGGGGTATCGGCCCACGATCTCCCTTCGTGCCTGCGAGGCGAAGATTCTCAAACCGCAGAACATCGTCGAGATGCTCGAACTGGGCACTCGAGACGTCGGGTTTGCCGGCGCGGACTGGGTCGAGGAAATGCGGGCTGAGGTAATCGAACTTCTCGATACCGGGCTCGATCCCGTTCAGGTGGTGGTCGCAGCTCCAAGGTCCCTCCTGACATCCAACGAGCTACCCCATCGGCGCCTCGTGGTCGCGTCGGAGTACGAGCGTATCACACAGGACTGGATCGCGACCCGGGGTCTCGACGCCGAGTTCGTCCGCTCCTACGGAGCAACCGAGGTGTTCCCTCCCGAGGATGCCGACGTCATTGTCGACAACATGGCCACAGGGAGCACGCTGCGGGCCAACGATCTCGAAATCATCGATGTCCTTATGTCCTCGTCCACCCGCCTCTACGCCAGCCCTCGAGCGATGGCGGATCCCAGAAGAAGGGGTCGAATCGAAGATCTCCAACTACTCCTGGAGAGCGTTTTGGAGGCGAGAAGGCGGGTGATGTTCGAGGTGAACGCCCCGACCGACCGGCTCGACGCGGTGGTCGCGATTCTTCCGTGCATGCGAGAGGCCACCGTGTCCCCTCTCTTCGGAAACAGCGGTTTCGCGGTAAAAGCCGCCGTCCCCAAGGAACTTCTTCCGGACCTCATTCCGGCGGTGAAGGCAGCCGGCGGGACCGATGTGGTCGTCACCTCCCTCACCCAGATCGTTCCATGAGCGCGCGTCCTGTGCTTCCGTCGACCTGGATTCCACGAGTGCCTTACAGGGGACC
>JBDRDQ010000399.1:0-2816 GCA_043820695.1 Gemmatimonadota bacterium
GGCGGTCGATACGGTGCCGGACATCGCAAAAACCATCATCAACGTCACGGGGCACATGGCGGTGGCGACCATCTCAAGACCTGACCGCTGACCTCTTCCCTACCAACCAGTACACCGGAACCCCGCTCAAAATCAGCCCGAACCCGAACAGCGTGAGGCCGGTTTCCTGGAAAAGGGCGTTCAGGATCATGGCCGCCGACGCCACCAGAAAGAGCGCCGGAACCACCGGATAACCCCAGGTCCGGTAGGGCCTCTCGGCATCTGGCCGGGTCTTCCGGAACTTGAACACCGCCCACACCATGAGGATGTGGAAGGGCCAGACCCCCAGAATGAAGGCCTGGGCCAACTGCTCGAAGGACGGGGACAGCACGAAGACAACCCCAAGAAAGGCGGTGAAGAGGGTGGCCATGTGGGGCGTCAAGAACCGCGAATGGATCCCGCCGATGGGGGCGAAGAGGAGGCCGTCCTGGGCCATGGCGAAGAAGATGCGGGGGTTGAACATCATGGCCGCCTGTACCGCCCCGAAGGTCGCCACCACTACGACCAGGGAGATCAGGGTTCCGCCCCACCCACCCAGGGCAACCGCGGCGGCATCGGCCGCCACCATGGGGGACCGGGCCATGGCGTCCACGGGCAACACGTAGAGGTAGGCCGCGTTGATGAGCAGGTAGATGGCCAAAACGGCCAGAATCCCTCCGAACAGGGCTCGGGGCAGGTTCCGCCCGGGGTCCTTCACCTCCCCCGCCATGGCCGCCACGCTGGACCACCCGGAGTAGCTCCACATGACGGTGACCAGGGCCAGGCCGAACCCGGACCAACTGGCCGGCGTCATGGCCGGCACCAGTGCGATGTCCTGGGAAAAAGCGCCCCCTGCTCCGTCACCCCAGGCCAGCATAGCCACCCCGAGGAAGGCCAAAAGAATGAGCTTCGCCCCGGTCAGCGAATTCTCGAGCCAGGCGCTCCAGAGCAGAGACCGGAAGTTGAGGGCCATCACGAAGAGGATCACCACCGCCGCGATCCATCGTTCCCCCACGCCGCCCCATGGCAGCAGGGGCGACAGATAGGCAGCCAGGATCAGGGACATGGCGCCCAGGGAGGCCGGCGTAAGGAGCAGGAGGCGGGTCCAGCCGTAGATGAAGGCCACGGGGCGGCCATAGGCCTCCCGAAGAAACACGTAGACCCCTCCGGCCTCCGCGTACATACAGGAAAGCTCGGCCACCACCAGGGAGCCGAAGAGGGCCAGGACCCCGCCCAGGATCTTGATGAGGACGATGGCGCCGACGGATTCCACCGACCCGGCCACCGAGCTCGGAACCCGGAAGATCCCGCTGCCGATGAGGAGGGAGCCAACCAAAAAGGAACTCAAGTCCGCGATCGAGAGGGACACGCCGAAGAAATGGGCCAGCATGATGGCGAACACCCCCACGGGCGTGCCCCACACGACCCAGCTCACCATAATCAGCATGGCGTCGGCCAGCGAGCGGAAGACCGCGGCCAGCGGGTCCTTCTGTTGGTCCGGGAGGCGTCCGACGGCAACGCCGAGGAGGACCGTGAAGATGAGGATCTGGAGGATGTCTCCCCTCACCGCAGCCTCCAGCGGATTCCTCGGGATCAGCCCCACCAGCCAATCCGAGAACGCCAAGGGGCCTGTCTCCGATGCTGCCAGCATCCCGGTCGGCACGGCAAGGGATCCGAGGGATTCCAGAAGATTGGGGGGTGGCGTGAAGAACCCAAGCGTCTGGTGGGTGACCAGCATGGTGAGGTATCCGCCACTCACCAAGAAGACGATAAACAGTGCAAGGGACCGGCCGCCCGGCCCTGCGACGGATGTGGTTCCGGACGGCCGAACCAGGGCGGAAAGGAGTTGGGCCACCACCACAGCATGAGCGACGGTCGGGTAGCGTGTCGTATTTCCAAGGAAGCAGATGATATCGGCCTTTACCCCTCTTCCCTCCCCGCCCATTATTCCGGGTCGCCATCATTCCAATTTTCGAGAAAGGCCCGACCCTCCTCGTGACCCGGCTTCGACCGTGACCCGCCACCTCCTCTCCTGGGCCCCCGCGATCCTATGGGCGGCGCTGCTCTTCTTCTTCAGCGCCCAGTCGGACCTCCCCGGCGCTGGACTCTTCCCCCTCAGCGACAAAGCTGCCCACGCCCTCATGTTCGGAATCTTCGGCCTGGCGTTGGCGTGGGGCAGCCGCAATATTTCCGGAAAACGAGAACTCGCGGGGCTTATTCTGTTGGGCGTATTGTTCGCGGCCAGCGACGAGTGGCATCAGGCCTTTGTGCCTCGGCGCCAGCCCTCTCCGGGCGACTTTCTCGCCGATGTGGCGGGGCTGGTCTGCGGGTTTGTGATGGCCCGCATGCTTCTGAAAAGGCGTTCTTGCAGGGATTCTGAAGATCTTTGACACCTTTTTGACGCTTGCGGTGTATGATGCATCTCGAACCGGGAAGAAAACGGATATCTGAACACTCGAACCGACCCATACCGGCCTAGGACCGGAGGCGACGTCATGGATCCGAATTCATCCATATGCCGAAACATTCCGCGGATCGTTCCCACTCAGGAACATCTGGACCAACTTCTCGGAATCTGGGAACTCGACGGCGAGATGATCCGCTTTCTGGCTGAACCCGAGACCGGCGTTCTGGTGGCCGTCTCCACGCGGGGGTTCAGGGTGAATCCCATCCGAGTCATCTCGGGGGGAAACAAGCTGGGCGGAGAGCCGCCCCACTAGGGGGAGGGCTGACCGTGGCGGATCGGTGCCGCTCCTTTTCCAGCTTCTCAGCGCTCCCCTTCCAGCACACGAAAGGCC
>JBDRDQ010000400.1:0-7210 GCA_043820695.1 Gemmatimonadota bacterium
GATTTCCGGGAAGGCCGGGAGGTGGTGGAGGCCCTCAGCGATTGGGGCCTGAAGGTTCCCGAACGGGCAATCCTTCTGGAGGATGTCGAAGAGATCCTGGAGTACCATCGAAGCTTCTTCCGGGACCGGGACGATCTGGACTACGAGATCGACGGGATCGTTATCAAACTGAACGATCTGGTCGCCCGGGATGGCATGGGCACCACTTCCCGACACCCCCGATGGGCTTTGGCCTTCAAGTTCGAGCCCCGGAAGGAAGTGACCAGAATCGAGCGTATCGCCGTGTCCGTGGGTCGGACTGGTGTTCTGACCCCCGTCGCACTCCTACTCCCGGTGGAGGTAGGGGGCGTAACGGTCTCCAGAGCTTCCCTCCATAACCGCGAAGAGCTGGAGCGGAGGGATTTCCGGGAAGGGGATCTGGTCCGGATCCAGAGGGCCGGGGACGTAATCCCCCAGCTCCTGGGACGGGTCACAGAGGAGGGCAAGGCCAGGGGGCCGGCCTTCCGGATGCCGGAGGAGTGCCCAGCTTGCGGAAGCCAGGTGATGATTCGGGGGCCCTTCACCCTATGCCCGAATCGGTTCGGATGCCCAGCCCAACTCAAAGGTCGGATCGTCCACTTTGGCTCCCGTGGCGCTCTGGACATCGAAGGCCTGGGAGAGGAGACGGCAACCCTCTTTGTGGAACAGGGTCTGGTGAGAGAGCTGGCGGACCTGTTCGACCTGAAGGCAACGGAGTTGATGATCCTTCCCGGGTTCGCCGAAAAGTCCGCGACGAACCTCGTTGGGGCCATCGAGCGTCGAAAGAGGGTGGAACTCAGGAGGTTCCTCTTCGGATTGGGGATTCCGGAAGTTGGCGAGGCCGTGGCCCGGGATCTGGCCAGACATTTCGGCAACCTCGAGGCGATTCGGGCTGCCGACCGGGAGACGCTGGAAGCCGTGGAGGGGATCGGGCCCACGATGTCCGGTCTCATCCATGGGTTCCTTCACGAGCAGAAAAATGCCGGAGCCATCGACGCCGTCCTGGATAAAGGGATGAAGCTCATCTCCCCCCATGGGGGTTCGGGGGCCTCTCTGAACGGTAAGAAGTTCGTCTTCACAGGAGGCTTGGAGACGCTTTCCCGCCCGGAAGCCAAGAGATTGGTGGAGGAGGCCGGGGGACGTTCGGTTTCCTCCGTCAGCTCGGAGACGGACTTCGTGGTGGCGGGGGAGAATGCCGGATCCAAGCTGACCCGGGCTCAGGAGCTTGGGGTAGCGATTCTCACGGAGGAGGGGTTCCTGAAGCTCTTGGCCGACCTCGGTACTGAAGATTCCGGGGGAGAGGGTGTTGACGAGTGAGTATGGAAAACATGGAGGGCGCTTCGGAGGATTTGAAGTTTTGGAAGAAGAGGAAGCTGACGGTATGAGAGGTCCTCATTGTTCCTGATGACCCTCCTCCTTTTCGGAGGTTTCGGGGCCCTCTATTTCGGTGCGGACTGGATGGTGAGAGGGGCTGCCCGGTTGCAGGGGAGCCTGAGGCTGAGCCCCATCGTGATCGGGCTCACGGTGGTGTCCCTGGGAACCTCGGCTCCGGAGTTGATCGTGGCCGTCCTGGCCACCCTCCGGGGGAACGCAGACATCGCGGTGGGGAATGTTCTGGGGTCGAATCTGGCCAATATCGGCTTGATCCTGGGCGCTTCCGCTCTGGTCCGGCCCCTCCTGGTTGCGGAGAGGGTGGGGAGAAGAGACGCCCCCATCATGATTGTCCTCACGCTATTCCTCTACCCCCTCATCATCGACCTTGAGGTCGGCCGCTTCGACGGGGCGGTTCTCACCCTCTTCATGGGGGTCTACCTCACCTACGTTTTCTACCGGGGACGAAAGGCGCCGAAGCCCCTGATCTCCGAGTACGCCAAGCTGGCGGGGGAGGTGGGGAGTGGAATAGGGGGCGGAGTCTTCATCGCCCTGGGCCTCTTGGTGGCGGGCACCCTGGGCCTTCTCCTTGGGGGTAGGGCCATCGTGGGATCGGCGATTTACTTCTCCGGGAATTTCGGAGTCAGCGAGCTCGGCATTGGGCTCACCGTCGTGGCCGTTGGGACCTCCCTTCCCGAGATGGCGACCTCGATCATGGCGGCTGTCCGGGGGCAGACCGACATAGCGGTAGGAAACGTCATAGGATCAAACGTCTTCAACATCGCGGGTGTTCTGGGCGTGACCAGTATCATCAAGCCGGTGGCTGTGGACCCTGGAGTTCTTTGGATCGAACTTCCGGCCGTGGTCCTGCTTTCCCTGATGGTACTTCTGGTCACCCTCTCACCCCTCACCAAGGGTCAGTTCCGAATTCAGAGGTGGGAGGGAGCGCTCCTTTTGGTGACCTACGTGGGGTTGGGTTTTTGGATTTTCTAAACCCTCTCCAGGGCCTGAGCCACGTCGGCGATGAGGTCGTCGGGGTCCTCCAATCCCACTGAGATCCGAACCATGGCCGGCGTTATGCCAACCTTCAACTGGTCTTCGGCTGGAATGTCGGAGTGGGTCATGGCACCTGGATGCTCGGCCAGAGACTCGGTGCCTCCCAGGCTCACGGCGAGCTTGATGAGCTTCACGCCGTTGAGGAATCGGAAGGCCTCTGCCTCACCCCCGTGAACTTCGAAAGCGATCATGCTGCCTGCTCCGGTGCAGTGCCGCTGGAAGATGTCGAAGCCCTGATCGCCTTCCTTCAAGAGACCCAGGTAACTCACTTTTGCCACCTTTGGGTGGCGGGTTAGGAAGTCCGCCATCTTCTTGGCGTTCTCCGTCTCCTGGACCATACGAACCTTCAGGGTCTCCAGGCTCCGCATGAGGAGGAAGCCTGTGAAGGCGCCAGGGATATTCCCGAAGAAGGTCCTGGTCCCCTTCACCGTGTCCACATCCTCCTTGCTCCCGAGGACGGCTCCGGCGATGAGGTCTGAATGACCGCCCACGTATTTTGTGAGGGAGTAGATTACCAGGTCGGCGCCATGCTTGAGGGGGTGTTGGAAGACGGGGCCAAGGAAGGTGTTGTCCACGGCCAGGATCACCCTCCGCGCCTCGGTGCTACACTCTCGGGCAACCCGGGCGCACGCCTGGATATCCACCAGATCGTTAGTGGGATTGGACGGCGTCTCCACAAAGATCATGCGGAGCCGCTCCTTGTTGTCCTCCTCCTCCAGAACCCTTCGGAGTCCCTCCTCCCCATCCGAGGACCGGAAGCACTTCACCCGAATGTCGAATTCGGGCAGGATCCGGTGGAAAAGGTATTCGGTACCACTGTAGGAGGGCTCGCTGAACACCACCAGGTTCCCGGGGCGAAGGAAGGTGAGGGCCGTAGTGGAGATGGCCGCCATTCCGCTTTCGAAGACCGCTGCCGATTCGGCACCGTCCCAAAGGGTGAGTCGGTCTTCGAGGATTTCCAGGGTGGGGTTGTTCAGCCGTGAGTAGATAAGCCCCGTTTCATCGTCCGGATTCGCCTCGGTCAGGCCGTAGGCCCGGGCGAAGAATGCCTTGCCGTCCTCAGCGCTTTTGAACACGAAGGTGGAGGTGGCGAAAATGGGTGCTTTCACGGCGCCTTCCGACCATTCCGGCCGGTATCCGTAACTCATCATCAAGCTCTCGGGCTTCAGATCCCGATCGCCGATCTTCTTTTTTGAGTCCTTGTCCCACATGGAGCGGATCCTTTTCGAGGAAGCGTACCTTCCGTTGGAGGGCTACGCAGGGAAGCTACGGGTTGGCACATCGGGCTGCCAGGAGCCGGCCAAGGTCGTAGGCCGGTCAGCTCCACCCCGACCCGCTTCTTGCTACAGAACCCTCCTGGTCGGACCTTGTTGAGGGGAAATCGGTTGGGGAGGCAGTCCTTGATTTGGGAGGAATCCATGGCCAGGACCTCGCATTCCGTTCTTCGAACCTTGAGGCGTTGGGAAGAAAAGGGACTTCTCGACCCCGAGTTGGCCGGAGCTCTGAGAGAAGAAGTGAAGGAGGATGTTCAAGGGGAGGGCCGTCGGTGGTCCCAGTACCTTCTGGCGGGGACGGGAGGGGCCGTCCTGCTGGTGGCAGGGGGCACATTTCTGGCATGGGCCTGGCCGGAAATGGGTTATGCCGGCCGGTCCGCCACCCTTGGGGTTCTTGGCTTTCTCGTCCTCGGTCTTGGCATGTGGCTCCCGAACAAGGGTAAATGGGTACCGGTGGCCTACCTCTTACAGCTTTCCGGATCTGTCCTGATCCTCATGGCCCTCATCCACTCGGAGAAAGCGTGGAGTGATGGGACGGTAGGGGGATGGTGCGTTGGTCTCCTGGGTCTGCTGTTGCCGGTCGCTCTCTTATGGAGGGCCGTTCGGGAGCATGGGGTGCTGGCTGGGCTCCAGGCAGCTCTCTCTTTCCTGTTCCTCTTCGTCTTCCTGGATCGAGCTCTCGGCCTGAGTGAAGAGGCGATTCTCTGGATCCTGGACGGGGTGATGTTGGTGGGGCTGGGAGTTCTGGTGTACCGCCTCAGAGATCCGGGGGTGCCGGGGTGGGTGCTGAGCGTTTTTCTGGCCCTTCTATTCAGCACCCTGATTCTGATCTTGTTCAGTGCCAGCATCATTTGGGATCTCGAGGCGGATACCATGTACCTCGTAGATCTCTGGCTCCTTACCGTCGCGGGATTATGCCTTTGGGGACTTCTAGGGGGGGCCCCGGTCCACCTGCGCCGGGATTGGTACGAGCACCAGTTGGCACTGTGCATCCTTCTCGGAATCGTCTTCGGGTTCGCCACTACTCTGGAGACCCTGGACACGGGCGCTACGCCGGCCGCCCTCGCCGTGGCCACCGTCGGTGCTTTGGGCCTTTGGTACAGCCTTCCCCGGGGAGCCAAGTCCGTTTTGGTGGCCTCCTGCCTGGCCCTGCTCATCTCGGCCTGGTATTGGGGGGCTGAGATGTCCGGGGCTTTGGGTGCCGTCATGGCCCTTGTCGTGGTGTCGGCCCTGCTCTTCTGGGGTGCGACTCGGATGGGGCGGGGGCCGGCGGCCCCGGAGTCGAAGGGAGTTGAGCAAGACGGTGGCTGAAGAGCTTGGAGGCCTTCTGCCGCGGATGGTGTGTGCTCCCCCGGGGCCACGGTCCCTGGAAATGGCTGAGCGCCTCGCCCGGGTCGAATCGCGGAATATCACCTACCTTACCTCCGATTTCCCAGTGTTTTGGGAGGAGGCCAAAGGGTCCAACGTCAGGGACGTTGATGGGAACATCTATCTGGACCTGACGGGGGCTTTTGGGGTCTCGGCGGCGGGCCATACGTCCGAACCTGTGGTGGAAGGGATTCGGGATCAGGCGGGGCGGCTCATTCATGGGATGGGGGATGTGCACCCACCAGCGAAGAAGGTGGAGTTTCTGGAGGCGTTGGCGGCTTTGGGGCCGTGGCCTGATTCTCGGGTGATCCTGGGATCGTCCGGTTCGGAAGCGGTCGAGGCGGCGCTGAAAACAGCCCTACTCGTGACAGGGAGGCCCGGAATCTTGGCTTTTGAGGGGGCCTACCATGGTCTGACCTTGGGCTCACTGGCCACTACGCACAGGGAAGATTTCCGGGGCCCCTTCCTCTCGCGTCTGTACAAGGGCGTCAGATTCGCGCCCTTCCCCGAATCCGGGGATGGGGATCGGGCTGTCCAGAAGAGCCTGGACAGGGTCCAGTGGCTTCTCCGGGAAGGTGGCGGTGGGGATGAGGTGGGGGCGGTGATCATTGAGCCGATCCAGGGCAGAGCCGGGGTCCGTATTCCTCCTCCGGGCTACCTGGAAGCCTTGGCGGATTTGACCTGGAATGCCAAGGCACTCCTGATCTTCGACGAGATCTTCACGGGCCTGGGGCGGACCGGGGCCCTTTTTGCCTTCCTTCACGAGGGAGTGGTTCCGGACCTCCTCTGTCTTGGGAAGGGCCTGGGCGGCGGTCTACCCTTGAGTGCCTGCGTTGGGTCGGCCCGGATCATGGACGCCTGGCCGCCGACACGGGGAGAAGCCATCCATACGAGTACCTTCCTTGGAAACCCCCTTTCTTGCGCCGCCGGATTGGCCTTTTTGAATGAGATGGGGAAAGGGGAGTTGGTGGCCCGTTCCCTGGTCATGGGGAAACGTCTCCTGGGCCGTCTCAAGAACGCCCTGGCCGGGATTCCTGAGGTGAGCGAGGTGCGGGGCCGGGGGCTGCTCGTTGGAGTGGACCTGAGACACCCCGGATCGACCACTCCCATAAAAGAAGGAGCTGTCCGGGCGGCCACTCTCGCCCTCCGGAAGGGAATCCTGGTTCTCCCCGCCGGAGCTGTCGGGCATGTTCTCGAGCTTTCACCCCCGTTGGTGATTACCGAGGACCAGCTGGATTGGGCGGTGCCGCGACTCAAAGGGATACTCGAAGAGGCCCTGGCCCAATAGAGAGGGTGGCCCACCCGCTCCCCGGGCGAGCCAGAAAGTAACGACTAGGCTACGATCTCTTCCCCGCCATCCACGTTGATGACATTCCCCGTGATCCAATGGGTCTTGGGGGAACAGAGGGAAACCACCGCATCGGCCACGTCTTCAGGGGTGGTCAGGCGGCCGGAGGGGTTTTTCGCGGAGGCACCGTCGATGAGGAGTTCGTTACCGGGGATTTTCCGAAGGGCGGGAGTGTCGGTGACGCCGCCACGTAATGCATTCACCGTGATCCCGAGATGCGCGAGCTCATAAGCAAGTTGGCGGCAGTGTGATTCCAGCGCGGATTTGGCGGCGGAAACGGGGCCGTAGCTGGGAATGATCCGGTTGGAGCCCGAGGACGTCATGGCAAAAACCCGCCCGCCCTTTCCCAACATTCCCCTGCGGGCGGTGGCCTGAGTCCAGTCGACCAGGGAGTGGGCCATGACCCGAAGCGTCATATCCATCTGGCTTGAAGAAACGGAGCCCTCCCCCACGTAGGGTCTAAGAGTGCCGAAGGCCAGGGAGTGCATAAGGACTCCAATGTCTTCCTCCCCACCCAGGAGGCTCTTCATTTCCTCCAGGGCGTCTTCCATCTTTTCAGGGTCGGCTGCATTAATGTTGAAGAAGTGCGCTTTTTGGCCGATGGTTTCCAAGTCCGCTTTGAGGAGCTTCACATGCTCCAGGCCGGCCCGGCGATCCAGGTGGACGCCGAATATGTTGTACCCGACTTCAGCCAAGGCCCGAACACATGCTTCACCAAAGCCACTGGAAGCACCCAGGATCAGGGCCCATCGACCCGTGCCAATGGCTTTCGACA
>JBDRDQ010000401.1:0-2884 GCA_043820695.1 Gemmatimonadota bacterium
CCGCCTCGTCCACCCCTGTCCGGACAAATTGTGACATGAAACGCGACACAACCCTTCGGTCGGAAAAGGCCTCCCAACGCCGGGAAGCGTTGGGAGGCCTATCCGTTCCGAGTGCCCCGCCAGGGACTCGAACCCCGAACCTACTGATTAAGAGTCAGTTGCTCTACCAGTTGAGCTAACGGCGCCAAGACACAGAAAATAATCAGGTTTACCAGTCAGGTAAACCGAAGGACCCCAACCCAGCAGGACTGCCCACACATCGGCCGCCGATTCACATGGATATCGTCTTCGCCTGGGAGATCCGGTCCATCTGCTGAAGGGCCCGGGGGGCTCTCGGCTTGCCCCGAGCGATTCACACTCGTGTGCTAAGCATAGGGGCGAGTCGAGAGCCCCCCGGGCCCAAACCAAGAAGCTAAAACGCCGCTATTCCCGTGATCTTCTCCCCCAGGATCAGGGAGTGCATATCATGGGTCCCCTCGTAGGTGTACACGCTCTCCAGGTTCGCCATGTGGCGCATGGCCGAGTACTCCACCAGGATCCCATTGGCTCCAAGAAGGCGGCGGGCTTCCCGAGCGACGTCGCAGGCCATGTCCACGTTCGCGCGTTTTGCCATGGACACCCGGGCCGGCGTGGCCTTCCCCCGGTCCTTGAGCCTTCCGAGCTGGAGAGCCAAGAGCTGGCCTTGGGTGATCCTGGTGAGCATCTCCACCAACCTCACCTGCTGAATCTGCTTCCCGGCGATCGGCCCACCGAACATGACCCGCTCCAGGCCATAGCTGAGCGCCTCGTGGTAACAACCCATGGCGGCCCCAACCGTGCCCCAGGCTATGCCATACCGAGCCTGGGTCAGGCAGCTCAAAGGCGCCTTGAGGCCGATGTCGCTCCCGGGCATCAAAGCCGAGTCCGGGAGATGGACATCAGCCAAGACAAGCTCACTCGTATCAGATGCCAGAAGAGAGAGCTTCCCTTTCTGATCCCGAGCGCTCACGCCCGGAGTGTCGGTGGGCACCACGAACCCCCGAATGCTCTCCGAGTCTCCGAGTTCCCCCGTCTGGGCCCAAACCGTGGCCACGTCCGCCATGGAGGCGTTGGTGATCCACATCTTCGTCCCGTTCAGAACCCAGCCGTCAGGCGCCTTTTTCGCCGTGGTGATCATCCCGCCGGGATTGGATCCATAGTCCGGTTCGGTGAGGCCAAAGCACCCGATCTTCTCACCGGCCGCCAGCTTGGGAAGCCACTCTTGTCTTTGCTCGTCGGTCCCGTACGTGTGTATGGGCCACATCACCAAGGAACCCTGCACGGAGGCGAAGGACCGAATGCCCGAATCTCCCCGCTCGAGCTCCTGCATGATGAGCCCGTACGAAACGTTGTTCAGTCCGGCGCAGCCGCACTCCTCCGGGAGGTTCGATCCCAGCATGTGCATTTCGGCCATACCCGGAATGAGCTCGGTGGGGAACCTCCCCTTCGTGTAGGCGTCAGCGATGACGGGCAGGACCTTTTCTTCAACCCAGTCCCGAATCGTGTCCCTGACCATTCGCTCCTCTTCGGAGAGGAGGGAATCGACGTCGTAAAAATCCACACCCTGAAACTTGCCGGCCATATCCTTCGTCGCTTAGTCGTAAGAGGTATCGTCTGTATGCCGTCGGATAAGGGTCTACCTGCGAGGCCGCGGAGAGGTCCGCATCGACGAGAACACCTTTCTCAAACAGTGGAAGAAAAATGAGCAAGAAACGCGACCATGCCGTAAGTCACGGCATCAGCTTTGGTTCAGCCCTGGCGATCGCCATTTCCTGGACCACCCACAAGTCCATCCTGTGGGCGATCCTGCATGGGTTCTTCAGCTGGTTCTATGTGATCTACTACGCAGTTACGCGCTAGGCGCCTGATCTGAGTACCGCATCGACCCGGGCCCTCAGCCCCTCAGGCTGGGTGGCACCGCGTCCACCGCTTTCCGGTTGGCGAACCGCATCACTCCGTAGGCGATCTCCCGGGCCACCCGAGCCCCAACCCAGAGGGTTGCGACCACCGTGGCGATCCAGCCTCCTATCACGAGATCGGAGGGCTGGATGTAGAGCCAGATCCAGATGGCCAGAAGGACCGCCAGAAGGAAGCCGACTCCCCAACCCCATACCGCTGAGCGTCGGCGAGCTGAACTCCGGCATTCCTCACACCACAGGAGGCGGTCCATCCCATCAAGGTCTTTTTCCTTGAGGCACCGGATGCAGGTGGCCCGGTCAGGGAAACGAGAGCGCCAGGCCGAATCCGTGTCCTTACGTCCGAACACCCTCACCTCCGGTATGCGGTATCGATCCAAGGAACTGTAGATGGGTAAGCTTCGGGGGTTGCCCCGCCCGGGGCAAGAGATACGCTAGGGCCGGGAGAAGCGAGGGCTGTAATCGAACTGGGTGTGGTCCTCGCCCCATTCCACCAGGTCCTCGAGAAGAGTGGGCCTGCGCGTTCCGTCCCGTCTTGCCAGGCCGGCAATGTTCAGCGCTCTCCGCCAGGTGAGACCATTCAGAGCATCCCTGGCCAGAAGGGCACGGGCCACCTCCGCCCCATCAGGCGTAACGGTGACGGCCCTCACCCCGGCCAGGCCCGGATAGTCCATGAAGAGCGCCTCCGTCTCTTTGCTGAAAAGAAGGATAAACGGCCCTACTTTGGCCCAGAGCGTTCCTCCCCGGCGGAGTTGCCGATCGGCCTGAACGATGGTGATCTCGGCCACATTCCCGTTCATGGTGACCGAAAGGCCACCGCCATAGGTGTACGCCTTCTCGACATCAGCTGGGCTGGGAAGGGAGAGATCCGGTTCCTCACAGCCCACGGAGATTCCGAAGGCCAGGAGGAAGATGGGCAGGAGGAAGAAGGGCAGAAGGCCTCTAAGGGC
>JBDRDQ010000402.1:0-3627 GCA_043820695.1 Gemmatimonadota bacterium
CCCAAAATCCCCCCACCTACCCCCTCAACACCTCCGGCCGAACCAGCTCCTCGAAGTCGGCGTAGGCCATCCTGATGAGCTCGGTGTGGGAACCGGCGTTGAAGGCGATCTCCTCGTCTTCCGTCAGGGACTCCTGCACGAGGGTCCGCATCTCATAGAGGTTTCCGAAGGGTGGCATGGCGCCCACTTCGCAGTCCGGGAACCGCCCCTTGAACTCCTGCTCGGATGCCAGCTCGACCTGGTCCGCGCCGGTCTCGGCCTTGAGATGGTTCATGCGTACCATCTCCGGTGCGGGGAGCACCACCATCGCCATGACCCCGTCCAACTTCACGATCACGGTTTTTGCCACCTCCTTTCCCGGGATATGGCTGGCGGCGGCCAGCTCCTGGGCGGTGAAGGCGGGGGAGTGTTTCATGGAGACGTACCGAACCCGTTGTTCGTCCAGATACTCCTGCAGCTTGGCGCAGGCCATGGCGGCCTCCTTTCTCGCAGAAACGGGGAAGGGAAGGGATGAGCCCCATCCCCCGGTGGAAATCTGCACCGGCCCTTTGCAGGGGCCGAATTATCGCCGGCAGTGTCTATTTTGTGTGCCCCAAAGATCGGGTTTTTTGACTGATCAGGAAAGGAAATTATTCGGGGTGTAAGTCAAGGGAGAACGCGTGGCCGAAGGGAGATGTCGGAAGGAGCGCCGGCCGCCACCGTGACCACCCAAAGACCCGGCGGGCGATGCAGGAGGGACCGGCACAGGCGCCACTGTCGGGATTCCATTGGATGTGCCATGGAAAAAAACTAGATTCCACACGGACCATCGGCTTGAGTCGAGTCTTGAGTCGAGTGGGTTTTGCCCGAGAGAACGGTGAACCTATCTTGGCCGGATGGTCACTCTTCCATTCCCCGAACAGGAGAAGATCCATGGCCCAGGGCGATCTCGTGCAACGGATGCTTGGCGCTGCCACTCTGAACATCGACACTTTCGAGGAGGTGGAGGCTGACGAAACCGCGACGATGCAGGCAGCAACCGTCGTGGCTATGGTGGCTGTCGCTTCGGCTATCGGGTCGATTGGTCACGGGGGCGGCTCCATCCTATTTGCCCCTGTCGCTCAGATCATCGGGTGGTTGATCTGGGCCGGGGTGACCTACCTCATCGGGGACAAGCTCTTCGGTGGCACGGCCACCTGGGGGGAACTCCTCCGGACGCTGGGCTTTGCCCAGGCCCCTGGCCTTCTTCTGCTCTTCGCCATCGTTCCGATTCTGGGTGGCGTGGTTCGGTTTGCCGTCGGGATCTGGATGTTGGTGGCGGGCGTCATCGCCATTCGTCAGGCCTTGGACTTCAGCACCGGCAAGGCGGTTTTGACCGCAGTGATCGGATGGTTCGCCATGCTCATCCCGGCAATGATTCTGGGAGGGATGTTCGGCTTTGGCGGGTAGGGGGGTGACCTTCTGATCTCTCCACGCCGAGGGACCTCGGGCTTGAAGCTCCACCGCCTCGAGCCTGGGGTCCGAAAGCTTCGGAGCGACCAGGTGGCGGTGGAGGAGCCGCTGGAGATCCGGGTGGAGTTCCGGGCCGGCGATTCCTGGGAGACCCGGAGCGTGTCGGTAACCATGAGGACCCCGGGACACGACTTCGAGTTGGCGGCGGGGTTCCTGTTTTCGGAAAGCATCCTCAGCTCCCGTGACCAGGTGAGGGAGATCTCCTACTGCCAGACGGATGCGCCGCAGGAATACAACGTCCTTTCCGTCCGCCTCCGGGAGAACGTCCCCTTCGATACCGCTCTCCTCACCAGGAACTTCTACACTTCCTCAAGCTGCGGGGTGTGTGGGAAAGCCTCCATCGAGGCGGTGGAGGTAAAGGGGTGCCGGCTCCTTCCGTCGGACACATTGGCCATGGAGGCTCAGCTTCTAGCCAGCCTTCCCGACCTCCTCCTGGAGGGCCAAGCTGGATTCCAGAGAACCGGGGGACTCCACGCTGCCGGCCTCTTCGATTCCCAGGGGTGCATGGAGGTCCTCAGGGAGGATGTGGGCCGCCATAACGCCGTCGACAAGGTCGTGGGCCATGGCTTTCTGGAGGGAACTCTACCGGGGCACGACAAGGCTCTGGTGGTAAGCGGCCGGACCTCCTTCGAGATCATCCAAAAAGCTCTGATGGCGGGAATTCCGATGGTGGTGGCGGTGGGGGCTCCCTCCAGCCTTGCCGTGGAGCTGGCCCGGAAGTTCAACATGACGCTGATCGGGTTTGCCCGGGGCAGGGGTCTGAACGTGTACGCCGGCGCGGAGAGGGTACTGGACTGGAGGGTCCAGGGGGGGTGATGGGGTCGGACCGGGAGGCCGGACCCCTGGCCAGGCGGGACATCCTGGGTGTCGTGCTGGCTGGTGGAGAGAGCCGGCGGTTCGGTATGGATAAGGCTCTCTTCCCCCTGCTCGGTCGGGCTATGGCCAGCTGGGCTCTGGAGGCGATGAGGCCGTGGACCTCCTCGCAGGTCGTCATTACGAATTCCGGGGAAGTGGCGGAAGCCCTGGGGGTCCCGGGCCGGCCCGACCGGATTCCTGGGTTGGGACCCTTGGGTGGACTCCATGCCGGCCTGAGCTGGGCTCGGGAGGAGGGTCGGGAGGGTCTGTTCCTCCTGGCCTGCGACCTTCCCCTGGTGACCGGAGAGCTGGTAGGCAGGATTCTCGGGAGTTGGCCGGAGGATTCCCTGGCCGTGGTGCCCGGGAGCCGCGGCCCCCTGGGTTTCGAGCCCCTATGCGCCGGCTACGACGCAGCCGGACTCCAGGGGCTGGAGGCCCTCATCGAGACCGGGAAGCGTTCTATGGAGAGCGCTTTGACCCAAATGGGGACCTTCCGCATCCGGCCAACCGAACTTGGAAGCCGAGAGGAGCTGGCTGTGGCCTTCACCAACGTGAACACCTTGGACACCGCCCGGTGGGCCGAGAACGTGCTGAGAGCCAGGGTTTCCGCCTCGGAAGCCGGCCGACCTGACCGGGGCTGCGAGCAATGAGATCCGAAGGGCCTCCCATCGTTTGCATCATCGGCCGGAAGGACGCCGGGAAGACGGAGCTCATTGTCGCGCTCGGGGCCGAGTTGAACCGGCGTGGGTACCGGGTCATGACCGCGAAGCACGGGCATGGGTTCCAGTTGGACCGGCCCGGTCGGGATTCCTGGCGCCACAGGCATGAGGGGGCGGCTGTCCGGACCGTGCTCGCCAGCCCGTCCGACTTCGCCGTTGTCGGCAACTGGCCAAAGGGGGAGATGCCTCTTTCCGAGCTGGTCGCCCGATTCCTCTGGGATGCCGACATCGTGCTGGCCGAGGGGTTCAAGTCGGCGCCGGAACCGAAGATCGAGGTTTTCCGGGACGCCCCGGGGGCGAACCCCTTTTTTGACCCTGGGAGTGACCGGGCGTCCGGGACCGCATCCAGGGCCACATCCGGGACCGCATCCAGGACCACATCCGGGACCGCATCCAGGACCACGTCTGGGACCCTCGCCCTGGTAACCGACCGGCCCGGCATGGACGTACCGATTCCCCTGTTCGATCTTGGCGACCCGGATTATCTGACCGACCTGGCCGATTTACTGGAGGACCGATTCCTCAAAAGTAGGGGAGCGCCATGATGGAAGGAGCTTCGCCC
>JBDRDQ010000403.1:0-3475 GCA_043820695.1 Gemmatimonadota bacterium
TCTTCAGGTGCATCTAATGAGCCCCTTTTCCGGGCGTGGATCGGATAGGCCTTCCCCTCTTCACGGCGGTTGTAGTAGAAGTAGTCTCCCACACGAACAGGCACCGAGAGGTTGGTCTCCAGGTTCCGTCCCTGGATCTCCTCAAGGAGCGTTTCCTGGAGCGGTTTCGTATGGGCCATCGCGGCAGAGGTGTAGGCGTTCTCAGCCTCGAGGTAGGCGATCACTTCGGGGTTCTCGCCATCTTCGAGCCAACGATAGTTGTCGGTGCGGTTGTGCCCGTGTTCGGTGATCTCGGAAGGTTCTACTCTAGCCACTGGTGGATCGGGTACGTCCACCTTAGCGATAGGTTCTGGTTCGGAGCAGGCGAAAAGGAAGAGGGCGATGGTCGAGCACGGTAACCGGAGAGCACTGCACATAGGGAGACTCCCAAGTGAAGCGAAGAAGCCCAGGGGATGGCAGACGTCCTTGCGGGGCGGTTGAGTTGTCAATCCGCGAGGTCCCGGTGAGAGAAGGTTGCTCGATCCAGCCCAGTGAGCCACCGGTGGGCAAGATGGTAAATTAAGTGAAGAGCGGGCAAGGAAGGCCGATGGGTATCAGCGTTGATGGTCAAGCCTCAGACCTGAAGACCCTGGGCCTTTTCGGTAACGAACCATTCGGTTCAAGATCGGAGCCGGGCACCTGGATGAACAGGAAAACCCATCCGCCTCCGCCCGGCGAGATCCCGGAGGGCCGGGCCAGAGCCCGTCCGATAGGCCACCTAGCTCACCCGCGGATGCGGATCTGAGGCCCGGGCTTGAACCGGGCGTTACGCAAAGCCCACCCTCCTACCCAGGGCCTAAGGCTCGAACGCCTCCCACCTACCTCGGATCTCTTCCAAGAACTCTTCGAAGACTGGACCCTCCCTGATAGAATCAAGGAACAAGTCGATTCCGCTAAACACGGGCCAATTGATGAAGCCCAAGTCTGCGGCCCGCCTAAGCCACCCAACGGATTCCTCTTCCCGCCCGAGAACGGCAAACCAATCGCCCATCCACCAGGAAAGGTATGAGTCCTGGCGAGAGACTTCTTCGAGTTCGGGGGTGATCGCGGCGGCGGCTTCCTCTGTATTCCCGTCGAGCAAATGGAGGAGAATGGTCCCGTGCTGAACGAGCGGTTGATCAGGGTCCCCCCGGGCAAGCCGTTCAAGTGGCCCCCGGGCACTTTCTTCCTCCCCCAAGAGCACCATCATCCTGCCCATTAGGACCTGCGTCCAAGGGTTCTCAGGATCCATCTCGTATGTTCGTCGATAGACCGCAATTGCCTTGTCCGATTCACCTCGGAGGGCATGCCAATACCCAAGAAGGGAGTGGTTCACAGGAGTCAGAGGATCGATCCGGATTAACTCTTGGACGTAGGGGGCCGCAGCCTGGTGTTTTCCAGCCGAAAGGCAAGTGATCGTCATCCAAGCAATTGCTTCTAGAATGTTCGGATCGATGCCAAGAGCTGTCTGGAAGTGTGCGACGGCATCGGCAGGTCGTCCCTGGGCGTACCGAATCCAGCCAAGCAGACTGTGACCGTGCGCGGAATCGGGGTTGATACTGAGGACCTTTGAGGCGAGGCGTTCGGCCTCCGGGAGGTTTCCCGGCCCCGCGGCAATCCCAAAGTGGATGCGTTGCACTGTGACGTAACCCAACGTGGCAAGGAGGAGTTCGTTCTCGCCAACAATGTGGAGTCCGTTCAAAACATGTCGGTGCGCCTCCTCCAAGCTTTGAGGGGTCAGCTTCCAATACTCATGCCGGGCCCGGAGGTAGCAGTCGTGGGCGGTCGGATCGACGATGGGCCGCTCAGCCAATCGCATTTCTTCCTCTGGACTGAGCGTCAAGGTCAAAGCTTCCACGATTGACCGAGACACCTCTTCCTGAATTCCAAAGATGTCATCAAGAACGCCGTCGTACCTTTCAGCCCAGAGTTGCTCATCGCCTTGAGCGTCAATCAGCTGTGCATTGATACGCAAGTCATTCCCAGACTTCCGGACACTCCCCTCGAGCACGTAATCGACGCCCAGTTCCTCAGCAATGTCGCGGGTACGCCTCCGGCTCCCCTTGAGAACCATGGTCGAGTTCCTGGAAATCACCCGAAGCGAGTTGAAGCGGGAGAGATTCATGATGATTTCATCCGTGAGGCCGTCGCTGAAGTAGGCGTCCTCCGGGTCGGGGCTGATGTTGTCGAATGGGAGGACCAGGATAGAATCCCTGGTTGGTCTTTCTTCAGAATCTCCAGGCCGGCCGTCCCGGCTTTCCGCGCCAGGCACTACAACCCGCTCCCGGTCGCCCTTCATGAACTCCCCGGAGAAGAGTCCAACGATGCCAACAATTGCGGTGATCACGGATTCGTACCCACCGCCATCGATAAACCACAACACAGCAATGACGAGAGCAAGGATCGACAGGATGCGGATGACGAGGACGCGCATGGACCTCCCAGGAGTGAAGGGGAACCGGAAATGTACTCGTAGAAGCGACTGGGAGGCCAGCTTGAGTAGGGTCGATCAGAGAGTCCGGGGCTTTGCGTAACTCTTCCCGAAAAGTACCCGGAGCTGATCCGGACCGACAGGTCTTCCCGACCCGGGTCGGGAAGACAGAGCCTCCCCGCTCTCATTCGATTGACATCTTCCCCTGATAGGGCATGGTGAACCGCACTTACACACAGGCGCCCTTACCAGACCCCGGGAGGAGGGGGGTGTTGGGACGACTGTTGGGACGACGCTGCCGCACCCCACCTTCCCATGCGTCTCTTGCGACACTCCGGGGGACCCCGACTCGCGCTCTCTAGCCCAAATCCCCAGGAACCTCCACCGAGTGGGTGCCCAAAAAAACCCTCCAGGCTCACGTGAACCGGGAGGGTCGTTTCGCCTGCGCGTAGCTCGGCGGTCTCGCGGATAGCCCTCAAGTGCGCACCGCGCGGCCACCCCTTGGGCCGCTCGGCTCATCAGATACGGAGCGCGAGGGATTCGAACCCCCAAGCCCTTTCGGGCGCTCGCTTTCGAGGCGAGTGCAATACCATTCTGCCAGCGCTCCAGAACGGCCTCGCCCCGACAGAGCTCGGTGCGCTTCCGCCGGAGCGTGGACCCTCAGAAATGTAAACAGCTACGGGACTTCTTCAGTCGGGGCGCCCGGATGGAGCTGCGGCCACGTTGGCCTGCGGTGCCCTCCGGGCACCTCGGCCGCCTCCTGTCGCTTTGCGGCCTCCGGCTCGGCGGTCCTCGCTCGTCTCGGGGAAGAAACCCGCGGTATTCCACAACATCCAGGCCCCTCGGCTTGAACCTCCGGTTCAAACCCGGGCGAACATTAACTGGGACGCATCAGCGTTCAATCGAACTACCCTCGCCTTGAAGGCGAGGGGTTTCAGGTTGAGTCGATTGGAAATCGACTGTCGTCGGCGATCTGTTCGCCTTCCTGTTGATCGATGTACTCCTGGATCATCTCGTCCGTGAGGT
>JBDRDQ010000404.1:0-2384 GCA_043820695.1 Gemmatimonadota bacterium
GTGAACATGTGGTGGCTCCATACCCCCCACCCGATGAAGCCGATGAGAATCCCTGCGTACACCACCACCGGATATCCGAACAGTGGCTTCCGGGAGAAGGTGGGGATTACGTCGGAAATGATCCCGAAAGAGGGCAGGATGAGGATGTAGACCTCGGGATGCCCGAAGAGCCAGAAAAGGTGCTGCCAAAGGATCGGGTCTCCACCCGCCGTGACCTCGTACAAGTTGGCTCCGAAGAACCGGTCGAAGGCCAGCAGAATGAGAGCCACCGCAACAACGGGGATGGCCGTTACCAGAAGGAAGCTGGTGACCAGCGTCATCCAACTGAACAGGGGCATGCGCATGAGCTTCATGCCCGGGGCCCTGAGGTTGATGATGGTGGTGATGAAGTTCACCCCACCCAGGATCGAACTGATCCCCAAGACCGATAGGCCGATGATCCAGAACTCCACGTTCCGCCCGGGCGTGAACTGGAGGGACGTGAGGTTCGCGTACCCCACCCAACTCGTGTTGGGAGCCGACCCAAAGAGAAAGCTGGAGTTGATGAAGAGCCCGCCGAGCAGGTAGATCCAGTAGGAGAGTGCGTTCAGCCTCGGGAAGGCCACGTCCCGGGCCCCGATCTGGAGGGGCACGATGTAGTTGAAGAAGGCCACCGCCATGGGCATGGCCACCAGGAACACCATGGTGGTGCCGTGCATGGTGAACATCTGGCTGTACGTCTCGGCGGAGATGAAGGCGTTCTCCGGACGCATGAGCTGGATGCGAATGAGCAGCGCTTCTAGACCCCCCACGAAGAAAAAGAAGAAGGAAGTAAGGAAGTACATAATGCCGATCCGCTTGTGATCGACGGTGGTCATCCAGCTCCAGAGCCCCCGGTCCTGGGTGTGGCCGCTGGAAGGGGCCTGGGCGGTCTCGCTGGCTACCAACATGGGTATCGCCTCCTTCTTGGCCATCGTCTCCTCACCTCATGCTGGAGAGATAGGCCGCCAAGGCCCGAATCTGCTCGTCGTTGACGTTCGTGGCCGGGTAGGTCAGTCCCTCGTAGAACGCCGGGTAATCGGCGCCGGGCATCTGAACCCCGGGCTTCACCGACTTCGGGTCCCGGATCCAGCGCTCAAGATTCTCCGGGGTGTTCTCCAGCATGCCGGCCGCGATGGAGGAGCGGCTCCCGATGCGGGTGAGGTTGGGTCCGATGACACCGGGGGCGATGGTCCCCTGAATGGAATGGCAGAGCATGCAGTTGGTTTCCCGGAAGAACACCTCCCGGCCCCGGGCTACCAGCGGGTCCTCACCCACCGCCGCGTCCTCACCCGCCTCCGATTCCTGCCCCACCCCTTCCGCGCTGGGGCTGGGCGTGACCGAGTCCCCGGTTGAAGCTGGCGCTTCCGGGGCATTCGCCGTAGGAGCCGCCGTATGCCAATTGGAAACCCAGGCCTGGAAGTCTTCCTCACTCTCCGCGACCACCCTGATTCCCATGAGGGAGTGGCCTTCCCCACAGAATTCTGCACACTGGCCCCAGTACACGCCTTCCTCATTAATGGTGAAGTGCATCCAGTTCCGCTTTTCCTCTTGGCCCTCCCGAACCCTCACTACCGGATTCACGTCCCGCTTTCCCCCCAACTGAGGCACCCAGAAGGAGTGGATCACATCCCCCGACTCCAGCCGCAAGCTCACAGGCCGGCCGACAGGCAGATGGAGCTCGTTGGCGGTGGTCACCCCCAACTCCGGAATATGGAAGTTCCACCAGTACCGCTTGCCGGTAACCTCCACCACCAGAGCGCCTCCATCGGGGGGCCGCTGGACCTGGAAAACCCCCCGGATGGTGGGAATGACTATGGCTACCACGATGATGGCCGGAGCGACGGTCCAGGCGATTTCCAGCCCCATGTGCCCATGGATCGGCTTGGGCCTTTCCTGCCCGGGTCTCTCCCTGAAACGAATCAGGATGTAGGCCATCAGCACCCAGACCACCGCCAAGATGATCATGGTCCACCAAAAGATCTGGACGTAGAGGTGTTGAATCACCTCTCCGTAGTCGGTGACCGGGTTGATGGTGGATTGGAGATACTCCTCACCGCAGGCCGAAAGAGCGGCCAGGGTGAGGAGGAGCCCCACGTTTCTCATCCATCGTAGCGGTATGTCTTTCTTCATCCCTCTCGCCTGGTTCAGCCATCGAGGCGACGTCACACTACGCACCTGCGGACCGGGGCCTGGCCTCAGACCGCGCTACCCTTCGCCTCCCGAAGGCCTCAGCCACGGGAGCGAACCTTCCTAAAGTCGAGCTTGGTCGGACCCGAAGGGGTCCAGGAAGCCGGAGCTTCTACCCTCAGCTATGGAAGAGTATCCAGCCGAATAGCCTCGTCCAGGAGCATCACCGGAATATC
>JBDRDQ010000405.1:0-4026 GCA_043820695.1 Gemmatimonadota bacterium
CATCGGCCGGCGAATACTCCAGATGATCCCGTTGGTGTTCGGGATCTCCGTCGTCCTCTTCGCGGTCATCCAGGCTGCACCGGGTGGGCCGGAAGGAGCCCTCCTGCAGTCGGGCCGCTTCATCGACCCCCAGGTCATCGAAGCCTACCGCCAGCGCCTGGGGGTGGATCAACCCATCCATATCCAATACATCCGCTGGCTCGGGGCAGCCCTCTCCGGCGATCTGGGCATCAGCTTCTCCACCACCCGCCCCGTGGCCGCCATGATCATGGAGCGGTTGCCGGCCACCATCGAGCTCATGGCGTCGGCCTTTCTCCTGGCCGCCGTCGTGGCCCTGGGCCTGGGGGTCTTCAGCGCGGTCCGGCAATACAGCCTGTTCGACCACTTCGGTACCGGCCTGTCCTTCCTGGGCATCGCCATGCCCGTCTTCTGGTTCGCCCTCATCCTCCAGATGGTCTTCTCGGTGAAGCTGGGGTGGCTGCCGGTGGCCGGCACCGAGACGGTGGGAGACACCTCTCTCGGGGATCACCTCCTGCACCTGATCCTCCCGGCCGTGGTGCTCTCCTTCCGCTACATCACCGGGTGGTCCCGCTACCTCCGCTCCAGTCTCCTGGGGGTCCTGAGGACCGATTACGTCCGCACGGCCCGCGCGAAGGGACTCCCCGAGGCGACGGTGGTCGGGGTCCACGCCCTGCGCAACGCCCTCATCCCCCTCGTCTCCATCATGGCGCTGAACCTGGCGGCCCTCTTTTCCGGTGCCATCATCACCGAGACCGTCTTCGCCTGGCCCGGCATCGGGCGCATGTTCGTCCAGGCCATGTTCGCCCGGGACTATCCGCTCCTGATGGGGATCCTGATGATGGGGTCCGTCATGGTGGTGGTCTTCAACCTGGTGGCCGACGTCCTCTACGGGGTCCTGGACCCCCGCATCCGCTATGAGTGAGGGCCAGCCCCGGCGCTCAGGCGGCTCCAGTGGGGGTGAGCTTCGGCGCTCCGGTGCATTCCCCATCGGGGAGGGGCCCCCGCCCCGCTCCCCGGGGTCGCTGGTGTGGCGGCGGCTGCGGAGGCACAGGCCGGCCCTGGCTTCGTTCGCGGTGGTCGTGGCCCTGACGG
Source organism: Gemmatimonadota bacterium (assembly GCA_043820695.1). Taxonomy (GTDB): domain Bacteria; phylum Gemmatimonadota; class Gemmatimonadetes; order Longimicrobiales; family Gaopeijiaceae; genus JABDNZ01. Next base: position 1,114 of record JBDRDQ010000405.1, read on the forward strand.
CCGCGTGTATGGCCGCGCCGCTCATCGCACCCTACGCCTTCGACGCCATCGACCTGGGGGCCATCCGGCAGGTGCCCTCCCTGGCGCACTGGATGGGAACCGACGACCTGGGGCGGGACCTGTTCACCCGGCTCCTCTTCGGCGGCCGGGTGTCGATCCTCATCGGCATCCTCTCCGCCATCATCGGCACCGGGTTGGGCTCTCTCGTGGGGGCCGTATCGGGGTTCTACGGTGGCAGGGTGGACAACCTCCTCATGCGCATCACGGACGTAGCGTACTCCATCCCCACCCTCCCCCTCCTCATCGTCCTCAGCTCCTACTCCCAGGCCGTGGTCTCCTCCATGGCCCTCATTATCGGCCTCTTGAGCTGGATGCCCACGGCCCGCGTGGTCCGGGGCGAAGTGCTGGCCATCAAGGAAAGGGCCTACGTGGAGGCGGTCCGGAGCCTTGGCGCCAAGAACCTGAGGATCATTTTTAAGCACATTCTTCCCAATGCCATGGGACCCATCGTGGTGGGAGCCACGTTGGCGGTGGGGAACGCCATCATCCTGGAATCGTCCCTGAGCTTCTTGGGCCTGGGCGTTCAGCCCCCCATTCCCACCTGGGGGAATATGCTCATGGACGCCCAGGCCACCATGGCCACCAAACCCTGGCTCACCGTCTTCCCGGGCCTGGCCATTCTGCTGGTGGTCCTCTCGGTGAACTTCATGGGTGACGGCCTGCAAGACGCTCTGGATCCCACGGCAAGGCAGGACCTGCCATGACCCCGGTCCTGGAGGTCCGGAAGCTGGTGACTCGGTTTCACACCGAGGAAGGTGTCGTCCACGCCGTCAACGGCATCTCCTATTCGGTGGGGGCGGGAGAGACGCTGGCCATCGTAGGGGAGAGTGGATCCGGCAAGACGGTGAGCGCGTTGTCCATCATGGGTCTCATTCCGGACCCGCCGGGAAGGGTGGAGGGAGGGGAGGCCATCCTGGCCGGCAGGGACCTTCTGGGCCTCTCACCAGCAGAGTGGCGAAAGGTTCGTGGGCGGGAGATGGCCATGATCTTCCAAGACCCCATGACGTCCCTGAATCCAGTCCTGAGCATCGGGTACCAGCTCACGGAGGGCCTGAGGCGGCATCTGAAGCTGACCCGGAGGGAGGCCGGCGCTCGAGCGGAGGAGATGCTGGCATTGGTGGGGATCCCGAACCCACGGGCCCGCCTTTCCGATCATCCGCATCGGCTCTCGGGTGGCCAACGGCAGCGCGTCATGATCGCCATGGCACTCTCGTGCAACCCCTCGGTGCTCATCGCCGACGAGCCCACCACGGCTCTGGACGTCACCATTCAGGCGCAGATTGTGGAGCTGGTTGAGGGGCTTCAGAAGAGGCTTGGCATGGCCATTATCTGGATCACCCATGACCTGGCTTTGGTGGCCGGACTGGCCCACAAAGTCGCTGTCATGTATGCCGGCCACATAGTGGAAGAGGCGCCGGTGGGGGAAATTTACCGGCGGCCGAGGTACCCCTACACCCAGGGGCTTCTCCGCTCCATGCCGAAGCTGGATGAGGCCCGGAGGGAACGTCTCGATTCCATTCAGGGACAGCCTCCGGAGCTGAAGGAGCCCTTCCATCACTGTCCCTTCGCTCCACGGTGTCCGCATGTCGTGGAAAAATGCCAGAGGGAGAGGCCCGAGCTTGAGCTGGTGGGCCCCCGCCATGCCGCCGCCTGTTGGCGGGAGGAGTTGGTAGGGGGTTCGGACCACGGAGGCGCCCCATGATGGGCGCAGACGCTCTCGTCCGGGTCAAAGAGCTGGAGGTGCACTTCCCCATCCGGAAGGGCCTCCTCCAGCGAAAGGTGGGCGCCATTCGGGCCGTGGACGGAGTCACCTTCGAGGTGTTCCGGGGAGAGACCTTGGGTCTGGTTGGAGAGAGCGGGTCGGGAAAATCCACCGTCGGCCGGGCGATGCTCCACCTCGAAAAGCCCACTGGGGGAGAGGCGACTTTCCGGGACTCGGCCCTGACGTCCATGAGCGCCGGGGAGCTGCGCCGTACCCGGCGTCACATGCAAATGATCTTTCAGGATCCCCACGCATCCCTCGACCCGCGGCTTCAGGTGGGTCGGGCGATAAGGGAACCGCTGGACATCCACCGAATCGGTGACGGTGAAACCCGAGCCAAACGGGTTGGAGAGCTTTTGGATCTGGTGGGCCTGGACCCCCGGACCGCCAGCCGCTACCCGCACGAGTTCTCGGGAGGCCAGCTTCAGCGCATCGGCATCGCCAGAGCCCTGGCCACCAGCCCGGAATTCGTCGTAGCCGACGAGCCGATTTCGGCGCTGGACGTGTCCATCCAGGCCCAGATCGTGAATCTGCTCGGAAGGCTGAAGAGGGAGCTCGGGCTCACCTACCTTTTCATCGCCCACGACCTCTCCATGGTCCGTCACCTCAGTGACCGGGTGGCGGTCATGTATCTCGGGCGAATCGTGGAACTGGGCGAAGCGGACAGCGTCTTCGGCCGGCCCCTGCATCCCTACACGAAGGCCCTCCTTTCCGCTATCCCCATCCCCGATCCGGAAAGGGAGGCCCGGCGGAAGCGGGTGCCACTCAAAGGGGATATCCCCAGCCCGGCCGATCCTCCGTCGGGGTGCAGGTTCCGCACCCGTTGCCCGTTGACCACCGAGGTCTGCACTCTGGAAGACCCTGAGTTCCGTGACCTCGGGGACGGGGGCGCTCACCACCGGGTGGCCTGTCACCACGCCGGGCCCACATCCAAGTCGTCGAGTCCGCCTCCCGCGGCATCGTGAAGTGTGGGAGTCCACCTGAATCTGGAGGAGGCATGAAGGAAAAGCTGAGGGTCGGGGTCATCGGCGCCGGACGTTGGGCGGCCTCGGCCCATCTACCCGGGTTCCTCCGGTCTCCCCTGGCCGATC
>JBDRDQ010000406.1:0-3703 GCA_043820695.1 Gemmatimonadota bacterium
ACCATTACTGCCGAGAGTGTGCTGGACCGAGGGACCACCATGTCCATCCGGGTCCCCGTAGCCACAGAGGGCCAACGTCAAGGTCCCGGAAGCGTGCGTCGGTGAACACCCGGTGAACACCCGGTGAACAACCCGGTGAACACCCCCGAGAAACCCGGAGAAGACCCCCTTCTCCCTTTGCGAGGATCAGGATCATGTCCGGAGCAGAAGCGAAAATCCAGGTGTTGATGGTGGACGACGAGCGGGAGTTCCTCCAGGCCGTGGAGCCGGGTCTGGTGCGTCGAGGTTTCGACGTGGTTACGGCCGAGAGCGTCCATAGAGCCCTGGAGCTCCTCTCGGATCGAATCTTCGACGTGGTGGTGCTCGATGTGAAGATGCCCGGAATCGACGGAGTGGACACTTTCCGGGAGATCAAGAGGGTCGCCCCGGAGCTTCCGGTCATACTCCTCACCGGTCACGGGAACATCCAACAGGCCTTCGATACCTCCCGAGAAGGCGTTCACGAGTACCTGACGAAGCCTTGTGAGGTCGAGAGGCTGGCCCAGGTCTTGAGGGAAGCCGTCGAGCGGAGTGCGCCGCCGCCACCGGTGCGCGGCGTGGAGGAGGACGAGGTCCTCCTTATTCTCGTGGATGACGACCAGGAGTTCGTTCGGTCCATCACGCTAGGCCTGGAAAGGAGGGGGATCCGTGTTTCGGCGGTTCCCGACGGGGCCCAGGCCCTTGAGAGGGTTCGAGACCAACGCTTCGATGTGGCTCTCGTGGACATGGTCATGCCCGGAATCGACGGGCTCACCCTCATGGCTCGCCTCATGGAGGAGGATCCACAGCTGCAGGTCATCATCCTTACGGGAAACCCCCGGGTCGGCGACGTCCGAAGGGGCCTGAAGGAAGGTGCATTCGACTACCTGACCAAGCCTCAGAAGGTTGAGGATCTGGTCAGGGTCATCCGATCCGCGCGGAAACGCAAAGAGGAGCTGGAGGAGGAGGGTCGCCAGGCCGATATCAACCGGATCCTGACGGAACGGCCGGAGTAGGTAGGAGGGGCCGGCTGCCCTTTGGGCACAGCCGGCCCTGATCAGGAGTATGTGTCATAGCCCGTCTTGCTCCAAAACCCGCCAATTGTAAATCGGCGAGTTTGCAGGGGTTAAGTTGCTCCAGCCAGGTCAGTCTCGGACGGCGGGTGCTGAGAGAATTCGAACCGATCGTGACACCAGACACGATTCTGCGTTGGCATCGGCAACCGGCGGATCGACGGGGTTCCAGAACTCGCCTCGGGACCGGTCGCTCGGCTGGAACGGCTAAGAGGAATTCTCAGCCATGACTGCCGAGAAGCCGCTTGATCGGTCGATTGAATATTGGAAAAGGACGCGGAGTGGGTGGGGGTTCCCGCCGCCACGCGGAGATCGTGGCGGCTTTCCGTCCGTCCGGCACTCCTTTGCCGACAAACGACATCTGGATCGCCGCCACCGCCACTCGGGAAGGAGCCCTGGTGCTAACCTACGACAACCACTACGAGAGGATCGCCGGGGCCGGATCAGTCGTCCTGGCCAGATAGATCTTCTGCGGTCCTGGCGGCTCCTGGGCTCCTGGGCTTTCGGGCTCCCGGCGACGAATCTCGTGCGATCCTCCCGAGGGGGGCGATGGAACGTATTCCCGGCTCGCCCAGGTGCACCCGCAGCCGGTAGAACCCGCCGTCGAAGCCGCCGATGGCGATCTCCTTCGCAGCTCGGCTGTGGGCCAGAGCGGTCGGCTTGTCATCGGTTGGGAAGGCTGCCACCTTCTGGCCGGTTTCCGTCTCCCAGACCTCCACCAGGTTGTCGCCGGAAGTGGTGAGGAGGAACCGTGGGTCCTCCATGAACACACAGTCCTGAAGCCCAGGTACCTCTAGAGTTCTTTGAACCTCCCCGGTCTCCACTTCAAGAATGTTCAGGGTGCCGCGTTCTGGGCAAACGGCGAATCTCCTGCCGTCGGGCGAGAACGCGCACGGCCTCTCCCCCGACACCCTGAGTAGCGGGCCCTTGTCCGCATTCAACGTGTAGATGCCTTCCTCATCCCCGAGATCCCATAAGGTGACCTCATGCCTCCCGGCCTCCCCGTCGGCCACACAAAGGAGTCGTTCTCCGAACGGAGAGAAGAGGCACAACACAACGTCGTCGTCCAACCCTAGAATACCCTGGAGCTCTCCTGTCCTGGCGTCGTACAGGTGAGCGCTTTCGTCGAACCCTCCCGACGCAATGCACGCACCATCCGGTGAGACCGCACACGTAAGGATCGAGCCACCGTGGTGAGAATCCACCCGCCTCACCATCCCTCCGGTATCGGCGTTCCAGATCCCGATGCCACCGTCATGGCTCCCGGTAACGATGAGATTCCCGGCCGGAGAATACGCACAAGCCCCAAGGGCCATGGCATGGCCGCCCAGGGTCTTTCCTGATCCCGTGGATGCGCTCCACGCCCGGAGCGTCCGATCGTCTCCCCCGGAAATGACCTGCTCCCCGTCTGGTGAGAAGGCGCAACACCGCACCAGACCCGTGTGATCGGTGCACCTCGCCAACACCGTTCCCTCCGTGGTGTCCCAGACCGTGGGCGTTTCGCCCGCCGCAGAGACCACCCAACGGCAGTCGTGGGAGAAGGAACAGCACGTCACGGAATCAACCGGCCCTCGCAGTTCTTTGACTCGTTCAAAGGTGGCTCCATCCCAAGTCGTAAGGGTTCCGTCGTCGGAAAGGGAAAAGAACAGGTCGCCCTCAGGCGAAAAGGCGCATCCTCTCACGGGGCCGTTCGGAGAGGACAAGACTGCTCGTTCCTCCTCCGAGCCGGCGTCCCATACGACGAGGGTCCCATCTTCCGACCCCGTAGCCAGGAGCTCACCATCCCGAGAGTAGGCGGATGCGGTCACGGCGCCCGAATGGCCCTCTCGTACGCCCCACTCATCTCCGGACTCGGCATCCCAGAGCCTGATGGTGCCGTCCTCGTCACCAGAAACGATGGAATCTCCGTCGGGGGAATACCCGCAGGATGTCACCGGGGCATCATGCCCGGTCAAAACCCACTCTACCTCGGCAGTATCCACCTTCCATATGATCAACGTGCCGTCTTTCGATCCGGACACGACCCGATCGGCGTCCGGCGAAATCGCGCAGGTCAGAACCACATCTGCATGGCCTTCATACAGATCATCCCAGTCATCCTCCTCCACATCTTCATCTTGCACCTCCCCCGAAAGGAGAGTCGAAAACACACCTTCCGACAGTTTCCACCCGTCCCATACTCTCAGATCGAACCCAGAGGCCGACACGAGCGACCTGCCGTCTTCGGAATAGGAGCAGTCCAAAATGGGTGCAGGGTGTCCGGGCAGGTAATCCACCCGGTCCTCGTCGATGGACAATACCTTGGGAAACCCCTCGTCGTACCGTTGGCGAACCGCAATCCGCTTTCCATCCGGGGAATAGGAAAGGTCGAGGACCCAATTCCACAAGGCGGCGAATCGGGTTGTCCCTGGGTCACTCCCGAACTCCCTCTCCAAGGCATTCACATCCAGGACATCGATTCCTCGGCTGGTAGGTAAGCGTCCGATAAATCCATGTTTCCGCCGCTGACTCGGCGGGCCATTCTCCTGGGTCGGAGATCGAAGACCCGGATCCAAGGAGGAGGAGATGGCGGGGAGGAACGATGGCGTGGCGCGGGTGGCGGGACTGCGGTA
>JBDRDQ010000407.1:0-3213 GCA_043820695.1 Gemmatimonadota bacterium
GCGAAGCATGGAGCGAACCTGGTCGACCATGATGGAGAATGCGGCGGACAACCGTCCCACCTCGTCTCCTCCACCCGGAGGGAGCGCCGGGTCCAGATTCCCAGCGGCCACCTCGTCCGCTGCCGTCGTGAGACGCCTCAAAGAGTCCGTGGCTCGCCCCGTCAGGAGGATGAATGCCAGGGAGATCGTCGCCGTGACCAGGAGAACGATCAGCAAGTTGAATGACCCGGACCGGGCAAACGGCGCCGCGAACTCGTCCAGGGACTCCGACGAGATGATGGGCCACGGAGGGTCGTCGAGGCTGACGCAGGAAGCGACCCGCGCCGGTCCCTCCTCGGAATAGGTGAACTCACCGGCTGGAGCCGCGAGCACAGCTGGATCCACATTCCATCCACCCGGACCGAGCAGGGCTGAGAGGGATTGCTGCCGGGCTGCCATCCGCGGGTGGAAGAGGAGCCTGTCCCCATCTCGATCGATGACGACGGAGTAGCCGAACTCCCCGAATCCGGCAGCGAGTTCTGGGCGAGGTAGGACCTCCTGCAACAGTAGAGACCCTCGGAGCGAGCCAATCGCCGAGTTCGTTCCGTTACCCGCCCCCCGGATCGGGCGGATCAGGAGGTACTCGATCCCGCCTGCCAGTCGAGCCGGTGCGTCGAAGGGCTCCAGTCCTGTCGGCGGCTCGCCCATCCGGTGCACCACCGACCCCCCGGCATCCCGAATTTCGGCCCATCCCCAAGACGAGCCCACCGTGCGCCACGCGGCATCCAGGAAGGACAGCGCCTCGGCACGAAGGGAATCCGACACGGCCCGGATAGAGCCCGATCCGGGACCGCCAGGCGCGTTGCCTTCCGACCCCAAGCCCAGCTCAAGAAGACGCTGGGTCTCGGCGTTGTTCGCCAGGAAGAGGAGATCGGATATGGAGCGGGCGTAACTTTGGGAAAGCGTCTCTGCCGCCCGGGAGGCGATGGCCCCCGTTCGATCCGTCAGCAAACCCTCCAGGGCCCTGGTGCTTTGGCCGTAGCTCAGCACGCCGAGCGCCAGGAGGGGAAGGACGCCCAGAGAAATGAAGAGTGCCAAGAACTTCGTACGGAGGGACATTAGGCCTCGCCCGGGCCGGAGACTCTGCCTGGATCCTAATGCAAGGTTCGTGCGCGGGCCATGGAGGGTGGATCGCTGAAACGCACCGAAAGGGGGATTGGCCGGATGCTCCAATGCGATCGCATTCAGACGGATTGCATTTGGGCAGGACTCCCCAGAGGAGGCTTATGCACCCGCCGGGCTGGCCAGGCGGCGGCCGCAAGCGCTGGGAGCCTTTACATTGCTCGGATTAAGGCTCCAAGTGTGCAGGGATCCCAATTACCTCACTGGCCCATCTCTCTCCCCCTTGCCCGAACCAGGCAGAAAGTTCTCCATCACCCAGAGCTCGGAGCCGGTCTGGCCGTAGGTGTAGGTGATCCTGTCGCCGTCTGGGTGGACATCCATGCTGAAAGAAGGCACCCATCCCGATATCCCTATGGGCCGCGCTTCGCCCCCGCCAAGAGACACATAAGAAACCTCAGGGGGGGCAGCCTCTTCAATCGTGCCGTAGGCGAGGAGCGCCTCCCCGTCCGGCATCCATGCGACCGAGTTGAATGTCCCTCCCAGGACCTCCTTCATCGCTCCTCCTTCGACCGGGAGCACCACCAATCGATCGGGGCCCCCTCGAGGGCAGTACCCGAACGCCAGGGTACGCCCATCCGGGGACAGCGTGAACCCGCGAACCTGGCCGGGCCCACCGGCGGGAGTCCGGAACAACTCGGTGGTTTCCCCCGTTTGGAGATCCTCACGCTCGATCCGGTAACTTCCCCACTGGTCTTCGTCACCCGCCCGCAGTACCGGACCCGCCCGTGCTATCGGGGTCCACGCCACAAAGACCGATCGGCCGTCGCGGGCAAGCTGAAACCCCGCCGGACTTCGGTCCGCGGTCACTCGGTACAGGACTCGTTTTGCGCTGGTCTGAACGTCCACGCGGTGGAGGAGGACCCTGTCCTCAGGGTCGTTCAGATTGGGGGTGACCACCACCACACCCCTCCCATCGGACGTCCAGCCAAGAGGGGCCGGAGTCCCTGGCATCCCGAGAGTGATCTCTCTGACCGCCCCGGTCTCGAAGGATTGGATGACCACGCTTTGGGGGGCCCAGGCCTGACCCTGGAGGGGGACAGGACCGGTCTCCGCAGCGTACACCAGGTGCCGTCCATCGGGAGACCAGAAGGGCATCATCGCGTCCCCGAAGGAGCGGGGAGTGACCGGTGTGGCCGATCCCACCACCATTCTCGTGTCGGGATCGAAGGAGGTCACGAGCACGTCCCTCTTCCCGGTTCTCACGGTGTAGAAGTAGCGCCCATTCTCTCCGAACCCCATGCCGCTGACCCGCCACAGATCAGGCTTCACCAACCAGGGCGCGCCGCTCGCCCGTCCGTCCGTTACGGGAAGCAGCCAGGCACCGGGTGTACCTCCACGGTCGCTTTGGAATAGGATGTGGTTACCATCAACAGCCCAGCCGAGCAACCCGTCGTAGTCCGGGCTCTGTACCAGGGCCTGTACCCGGAGCGTCGCCACCTCCAACACGTAGATGTCGTAGTCCGTGTCGTTGCCTTCTTTGTGATAGTCGTAGGCGACGAACCGTCCATCTGGTGAGAAGCTCGCCTGCTGAGGATAACCCCGCGCCGAGGGGTCTTCGAAGGTCTTGAGAACCCTGGTGCTCCCATCCTCCACCGAGATCATCACGAGCTCCCGCTCCGGTCGGATCTCCCTGTTCGCCAAGACCCATCGCCCGTCGGAAGACCAGTCCAGAGGGAACATCCACCCGTTGAAGGAATCACAGCAGATGGTTCGGGGGTCTTCTCCATCGATCCCCACAACCCACAACTCATAGGGTGTGGGCCCGGACGATTGGGTGGACCAGGTATACGCCACCCACTTCCCGTCTCTCGAGATCTTGTGGGCATCCGCCATGCCCGGCTCCCAGGGAGCAGGGTTGTGCGTCAGGTACCGAATCTCCCCGGTCTCCAGATCCCGAATCGCCAGATCACCGGTCTCCCAGTCGGTGATACTGGCGTATCGCCCGTCAGGAGAAACCGACCCCAGGTCCGCATCCGCCCAGACTCTCCGGGTCACGGTACGGGCTGTGTCCTGCTTCAGAGGAACGGCTAGGAAAGCTGAGGTTGCCGAAGA
>JBDRDQ010000408.1:0-5616 GCA_043820695.1 Gemmatimonadota bacterium
GGATGCACGGCCGCTCCTCAGCACCCTGACGCCCAACTCCAGGGCAACATTGCCTCTTTAGGGCCCTCGTCTCACGTTGCCCTCGGGCTATCCGACGTCCAGAACCCCCGTTTCCGGACGGGCACCAGCTAGCCTTCTTTCTCTTCGGTGCGGCGGGTACCTACTACGCTTTCAGGGTCCTGGCAGTGGGGCTTGATTCGCGCAAAACAGACGGGGGTGTTCAACCAAGTGGTTGGAAGGCCCCTATCGGCAAGTTTGCCCTGTTTCTGGTCGCGGCCCTCTTGGGGGCTTCCACGGCGGGAATCCAGTTGCTGCCTGCGTTCACCTATGTGACCGAATACAGTCGTAGGATTGCAACCACCACGCAGGCAACAGACCCGGAGAACCTCCTGTACGCCTCCTCCTGGTCGCTTCATCCCGAAGAGGTCATGTCACTCGTGGTGCCGGAGTTTGCAGGGTCTGACGCTGGGGGTTCTGGGTGGACGAATGGGACCTACTGGGGACGTAATCGGAGCCGGGACAACAGCCCTTATGCAGGCATCGTTGTATTCCTCCTGGGCATAGTGGGCCTGTTGGGACCCGGAAGGAAGGGTCTCAAATGGTACTTCGCAGTGCTCGGATCGGGAGGTGTGCTCTATGCTCTTGGGGCGCACACCCCTGTCTGGCGTCTCTTCTTTGAGATTGTGCCGGGGGTGAGTCTCTTTCGGGCCCCGGACATGGTGGTCTTTCTGTTCGGGTTTAGCATCATCACGCTGATGGCGTTCGGTGTTGACCGGGTGACCGCCGCTGGGAAGCCGGAGGATGAGTCGGAGGATGAGTCGGAGGGTAGGAAATTGACAAGAACCCTATGGGTCCTGGCTGGCACCCTGGGGTTTGGGCTGCTCCTGGCATCATCCGGAGCATTGTTCTCTTTCTGGACCTCAGTCGTCTATCAAGACATTCCCGCAGCGAACCTTCAGACTTTGGGACTCCTGAGCCCGTTCATCATTCGGGGGTTCTTTTTTGCCACGATTCTGGCTCTCATCCTCGCTGGCACGGCCTGGGCATATCGAAAAAGGGTGATTGATGCGTTGGGGGTCACGGTCATCTTGGGACTCGTGATCGGTTTGGATGGTATCAGAATCTCGGCACCGTTCATTCAGACATTCGACTTTGCCCAGTGGGCTCAGGCGGATCCGATCATCGAAGACCTACTGGAGAGGCAGGGAACGGAATCTCCCTTCCGAGTTGCTAGCCTGTCCCAAGGTGGGCAAAGCGTCAGACCGGGAATGTTTGGTTTGGAGTTAGCCACAGGACACCATCCGAATGATCTCCAGGCATATAGGGAACTGATCGGGATGCGGGGGAGTGAGATGCCCGAGAACTTGCTCGTACCGAATGTCATGCGGGTATTGAATATCCGGTATCTGATCGTCCCAGGGCAGCTTGATCAGGGGCCAGAACCCTTGCAGCAGACTCAGGTCGGTGGGCGCATTTACGAGAGTCTTTATTCCACTCAGGATCTTTTTGGAATGGCGGAACTCCCACGAGCCAGGTTGGTGGGAGCAGCAACCTTGGTCCCCGAAGCTGAGACGGTAGCCGCCCTCTCTTCCCCTGTTTTCGATCCGGCCTCCTCGGTGTTGCTGAGCGAGGAGGCTCCTCTCTTTATGGCTGGGGGTCCCGTGAGCGGGTCCGTCGAGTGGGTGGAGCGGGGGATCAACCGCCTTGAGCTTCGGGTAGAGTCGGACCGAAATGCTCTGCTAGTCATCGCGGATAACTGGTTCCCCGGTTGGCGTGCTCGACTCGATGGGGATGATACGCAAGTCATTCGGGCATATCACACTCTCAGGGCAGTTTCCGTGCCTCCAGGAGAGCACGTGATCGAGATGTATTACTCCTCCTCGGTTTTGAAGATCGGCCTAGCGGCAACGGTCCTCTCTTTGGTGCTTCTCCTGAGCGTTGGAACAGCTTCCCTGGCACGGCGTCGGCGGAAACTCACCACGCTAGACCAGGGTTAAGAAAGTCGTTTCCCCGCGGTGACGGGTCCCCACCTACTGTATCCGATCCTGTACAATGGGGACGACGAAGAGCGAAATGGGGAGACCTGGTTCCTCGGCTTCAGCGCCATCCACGAGGCTTGCCGGCGAGGGGATTCGAGAACGACTCGGTCCGCATCCCCCTCTGGGCCCCATCGACGAGTTCTTTTGTGCAGTTGGCAATGGTGCGGGGATTGATCTCCTGTTTCACGCCGCGCCTTTCGGGCAAGCAATCCTATGGGTCTTCTCAAGCGCCGGAAAACACCCGGCCCTCTCCTCCCGGGGCCGGAATCGTGGTGGGTTGAGGGCGAGATCAGGGGACCCTCCGACGCCCTTACTCCATGGCCGCTGCTCCCCAGGCAGAAGGTCGAGGTCCCGATCTTCCTGCCAACGCTGAGGTTCTTCCCTGGCTGTGTACGGAGGCTGTGCACGTTGAGGCGAGAGAGGTGTCTCCTCCGGCTTCCTTGGACGAGGGCCGGCCGGCCATCCCGGTGTGCCTCAGTCCACGTGCAGGAAGGAACCCCCCAGTCGTAGGCAGTGGCCCTTGGTTCGGACTCCTCAAGCGATGGATTCTAGCTCTCTTCAGGAGTAGGTGGCCTTTCAAGTCCGAGGTGGACAGTCATGGCCGGCGATGCCCGTTTACCACTCACGCTGCCCGTTTGCGAGAAGAGGAACCCGGGCCCGGACCCCTTCGCCTAGTACGGGTCTCCTCGGGTCTCCAAAGGCCATTAACCCGGGGCAGTCTCCACGCAGGTTCATTGCCCAGGTTTACCTTCTGAGCGTATCCTTTCCTCTTGGGGACTTGAGCCGACGGTAAGGGGGATGGGTAGAAGGTGGTACTTGGAGATGCCCCTACCAGAACCATCTACCGCCAATCCACCGCCATCGGGCCTAACGCGGCCCGGTATCCGCCAACCCTACGTTACCCCCCTGCCTAAGGGAACCGAGGTTAGAACCTGGGATCGGCATCTTCACTCCATGTGAAATGCCGCTCCTTCCTTGCCTTTTCCCTCATCCCATTCGATTCTTGGCGTCAAGCGTTCAACGGCCATTCCGTCTCACCCGGAGTTCACCGAATGGCATCCAGGCTCTCCACGTTTCTAGTCGAGTTAAAGCGCCGGAAGGTCTATCACGTGGCCGTGGTTTATGTGGTAGTTGGATTCGGCGTTGCTTCGGGGGCCCAGTACGTCTTTGAGATGGCGGGATTCGGAATCGAACCTGCCCAGATCGTGGCAATCCTCGTTATCCTCGGGTTCCCCATCGCTCTCGTCCTAGCATGGGCCTACGAAGTCCGTCCCGAAGAGCTGCGGAAGGTTGAGGAGGGCACCGAAGGGCTTGCCGAAGTCCCAATCGCCGCAGAGCGCCAATCTATCGTCGTGCTCCCCTTCGACAACATGAGCCCTGATCCGGGCGACGCCTATTTCAGCGATGGCCTCACGGAAGAGATCATCGCCAGCCTCTCTCACCTCCGTGCCCTCCGTGTGATATCAAGAAACTCGGCTATGGTCTTGAAGGGGACGCAAAAGGACACCCGGACCATCGCGCGAGAACTGGAGGTCCAGTACGTCCTGGAGGGGAGCGTGAGAAAAGTCGGGGAAGATCTCCGCATCACGGCTCAGCTAATTGATGCAGCCTCCGACGAACACATCTGGTCTGAGAAATACGATGGTGTCCTGGACGACGTTTTCGGAATCCAGGAAACTGTCTCTCGTTCGATTGTTAAGGCCATGGAGCTTCAGATCCTTCCGGATGAGGAACGTCGGTTGGCTGAGAAACCGATGAAGGACCTCCAGGCGTACGAGTGTTACCTGAGGGCGAAGGGTCATATCTGGCAACTTAGCGAGGACTCCCATGACCGGGCCCTAGAACTGATTGAACGCGGCCTGGCAATCGCTCCGGATAGTGATCTGCTCTGGGCCTTGAAGGGCCAGATCTTCTTCCATCACGTCGACCAGATGAACCGGCCTCCAGAGACGTATCCAGGTCTCCTCAAGGAGGCACGTTCCTGTGCGGATCGGGCCCTAGCGATCAATCCGAGCTCCGCTCCAGCCTATGAACTGCACGGCTTGGTCTCTCAACAGAGCGCCGATCCAAGAGGAGCCCTTCGGTACTTCGGTCGGGCACTTCAGCTTGATCCAAACAGCGCTAATGCCCACCTGCTCGGCGGTTTCTGGCGTGCGGCTGGCGGGGCAGACCTCGAAAGAGCACGTCTCCTCCTCGAGAGGGTGGCTGCGATCGATCCGCTCACTCCGATGAACAAGGGGGCAATGGGGTGGTTCCACATGTTCGAGGGGGAGTTTGACGCTGCCCTTGAGGGGTGGGGGGACTGGCAAGCGGAGGCGGAGAGGGTGAAATCACCCTATCGGGTCTTTCTTGCATATTTCCATGCGGCGGTCGGAAACCTGGACGAGGCTGTCCGGCTTATCGACCAGATGATCAGTGATAGCCCACAGCACACCCTGACTGCCCTGGGCGCTTTCCTCAAACAGGCGTGGCTTGGAGATAAAGGGCAGAGTCCAGGGCCCCTGCAGGAGCGGATTGAAAAGGCACTCTGGTGGGACGATGGATGGTCCATATTGGTGACAGGGGGATATGCGCTTTTGGGAGAAGATGAGCGGGCGTTCAAGTGGCTTGATCACGCCATCGACTGCGGGATCTCGAATGTGGCCTTCCTTCAGGAAGGTGATCCTTTCCTTCGCCGACTCCGGTCACTAGAGCCTTTCCCTAGCCTGATGGAGAAAGCCGAAAGACTCTCTAGGTCTTTGCTGGATCCGCCGGCCCCTGAGCCGGAGGCTTAGCTCCTGCCTCGTGCTCCGGTTCTGCTGCCCAGGCAGCCCAGTCTTTGAGAGGGGTCATGTACGTTTTGGCGGTACGGCAGGGGGGTAACGCCCGGTTCCCGCTCGGGCCCTTAGCCTTTGTTCCTATCCTGTTGGGCAGTATCCTGAACACCACGGGCCCGGCCGCTTCGCGGAAGGTCGCCAAGGGGACGTTTCAGGTGAAACGCGGTCCAGAGGGCGGCTCCCTTCGGGAACCGAATGGGTCGTTACGCGCACTCGGGGTGCGTTCCCCGGGGCCCCGCCCCAAGAAGGGGACCGGGGTCTGAGGCTCGGAACCTTGGAAGCCGTCGTCGGGGTCCACTTCAGGGTTGACGGCTGGGGGCCGCGGGCGGGGGAGTTGCCCCACATCCCCTCCGCCGTGTGGGGCGCCTGGCTATGGCAGCGTTTGCGCGGTACCGTTCCGAGAGGCAGGGTGGGGCAGGCGTCGGAAGGGGGAGAGCCCCCGCCCCGGAAAGCCGGGGTCCTCTCCTCCCGTCCCGCACCCCGAATCCGCGTAACACCGGGCTGGCCGCTTCGGGCGGGCTGTACGCCCGCCCTTGTCGGGCGCGGATGACGTGCAGGTAGAGGCGATCAGGAGGGGCGCCCGAAACCCTCGCGGTGCTCGGGTTCGGCAGCCCGCGAACCGTTACGCGTACTCGTGGTGCGTTCCCCTGGTTCTCCACCCCAGGAATAGAGAGGGGAGGCGGAGGTTCGCGGCTTGGAAGCCGTCGTCGGGGTCCACCGCAGGATTGTCGGCAGGGGGCTTCGCACGGGGGAGTTGCCCC
>JBDRDQ010000409.1:0-10787 GCA_043820695.1 Gemmatimonadota bacterium
CGCGCGTCGGCAAAAAGGTGGAGTTGGCAGTTGGTGTTTCTCCGGAGTGCGGACACAATGCTATCCTGGCGCATTCCACCGGCCCCCTGGAGCCTCGAGCTCAACCGTTCGTTCCAGGATGTGTGGACAAACACGAGGGAGGGTTCGGTAGTGGGCAGGGACGGCATCTCGATCCGGTCCAGCGTCTCCGTAGTGAAGGAATAGTTGCTCCACCGGGTCGGGATACTCCACCCGGCCGCCAGCACTAAGGAGACCGCCACCGCCCACGACGTGATTTCCCCAAGACGTTTCCACCCTCGGCCCCGGCCCTCGGACCAGGTTATAATCTCTCCTGCCCCCAGGACTCCAAGGAGGATCCAGGCCGGTGCGGCCTCGAACATCATGCGAGCGTCATGGAACCAGTAGAAGCCGTTGGCCAGCAGGGGAAGAAAGGCCCAGGCCAGGATCGTACCGGACCCTTTTGGGAGCCTCGGCCCCAACAGCAGATAGGTACCGATCACAACCGTCAGGGGCAGCGGCGTCTCGAAGAGTTGGACTCCGACGGCCAGGAGATCGATGGAGGTGAAGGCAAAAGCGCTCTCGATCCCGTACATGTAGCCCCAAGGGTCCAGATGGAACCCCAGCTTGTGGTTGCCCCCAAATGCGGCCAGGTAGCCGAAGCGGGTAAAACCCCCGAACACCCGCAGGTTGTAGAGGCCAAGAAGAATCGCGAATGGGACACCCCCGGCTACCGTTGCACCGGCCCGGCGAACCACCCACCCGATTCGGCCTTTCAAGAGCTCCGGGCCCCACACCGTGAGGGGGAGGGCCGTCCCCAGCACCATGCCAATGAGGGGCCGGGCGCATACCATGACTCCCACCGCACACCCCACGGCCAAACCCCAGACAGCCTTGCCGTCTCGGGCCCGCAGGGAAGCATAAAGCACTCCGGCCCCGGCAGCCCCGGCAGTAAGGTGGCTGAGAGACCCGCCCCCCAGGAATAACAGGAACGGGCTCAGAGCCGTCAGAAGCACTGCGGCCCGAGCGGTGCCCTGGTGCTTGGGAAGGAGCCGGGGGAAAGAAAGGGCCAGCAGCCAAGCCATCAAGCCCATGAGGACGGGGCCGGTGAGTCCCGGAATTCCAAGACGGAAAAAGACCGCCATGATAGCGAGGTGCGAGGGGGGATACTGTGAGACCCAGCCCTCATCCACCATAAGTGTGTTTGTGACGAGCCAGGCCTCCGGGAAAGCCAGGTCGGGCCCAGCGAGCCGCCCCGAGGCCAGGTACCGTGCCTGAATGGCGGACGCGATCTCGTCCATATTGGTGTAGAGGCCCTGATACAGGAACTCCCCCACCCCAAGGGAGAGTGCGAGTGCCAGGAATCCGACGGAGGCTGCAAAGAGGGAGAGCCTTGGCGCGCAGATCCTACCTCCAAGAGCCTTGCCGAAACGGATCATGGCGTCGGAAAAGAAGAAGGCGAGGAGGACGGCCAGCAGGACCACGAACAGACTTCCCCACCATGCCAGCTGGAGGGTCGCTTCGGCAATCTCCACACTGGCCTGGCGAAAAGGCGCGTCGCCGCTGGTGTCCAGGGCCCGGTAGATCGGAAATAGACCGAAGATCAACAGGGCCGCTCCGAGCCCCCGCTCAAGGATCGCGGTCAGGCCCCCATCGGCCTTCCGGTTCATATCGATGGACCATCCTCCTCACGAAAGCCGAACCGCCCGGAACCGTGATGAACGACCCCGGGCGGTTGGATCCTTCCGGATCGCCCTCCCCTAGGCCACGGTGTTGATCATGTCGAAGATAGGGAGGTACATCGCCACGATCATGCCACCAACAACAGCGCCCAGAAGCACGATCATGATCGGCTCCATCGCCGACAGGAGAGCATCGACTGCCGCGTCCACCTCCTCGTCGTAGAAGTCCGCGATCTTCGAGAGCATCTCGTCCAGGCCCCCAGTCTGCTCCCCAACGTTGATCATCTGGACAACCATGGGCGGGAAGACGCCGGATTCCTTCAGGGGCCCCGCGATGGTCTCACCCCCGGCGATCGAGGTCCGGGAGTCCATCACGGCATCGTGAATCACCCGGTTCCCAGCGGTTTTTGCCGTAATCTCGAGCCCTTCCAGAATGGGGACCCCGGACGAGACCAGGGTTCCAAGGGTCCGGGTGAACCGGGCCACAGCCGACTTCCTCTGAAGATCCCCAAAGACCGGGACGCCCAACAGAAATCGGTCGATGGCTAGCTCCCCAGCATCGGTCTTGTAGGTCTGACGGACCAAGAAGACCAGGGCTACGATCCCGGAGATCACCGCCCACCAGTAGCCCTGGAGGAAGTCGGACATCCCGATGACGATCCGGGTCGGAAGCGGGAGCAGAACACCCGCCGATGCAAACATGTCCTGGAAGACCGGAATCACGAAGATAAGGAGGATGACCACGGCCATGCCGGCCACCGAGAAGACCACGGCCGGGTAAACCATGGCTCCTCTGATCTTCCGGACCAATGCATCGTTCTTCTCCAGGAAGGTGGCCAGTCGCAGAAGAATCGTATCCAGGATACCTCCGGCTTCCCCGGCAGCCACCATGTTCACAAAAAGCTCGGTAAAAACCTTCGGGTGTTTTCCAATGGCATCGGCCAGCGTGTGTCCTGACTCGACGTCGTAGAGAACATCCTGAATCACCTTCCTCAGGTACTGGTTCTCCGTCTGTTCAGCCAAGATGTCCAGGCTCTGTACAAGGGGCAGGCCCGAGTTGATCATCGTCGCGAACTGGCGCGTGAAAATGACGATGTCCCGGGTCTTGATACCGGTTCCGAAGGTGAAGGAGATGCCGGCTTCCTTCTCCCGAACGGAGACGGGAATCAGTTTTTGCCTGTGGAGATAGGACAGGACCTCGTCTTTGGATTTGACCTCCAGCTCACCGGTCTTGAGCTCTCCACCGGCCGCTGGTCTGGCACTATAGACGAACTTTGACATTAGGCTTGGGGACTCCCGTTAATCCACCTTATTCGATTCCCCGACGGCTCGAAGGAGCTCGGTGGGATCGGAGGAGCGTTTGAGCGCTTCCTCCAGCGTCACTTCTCCCCGCATGTAGAGGCTGGCGAGGGCGTCGTTCATGGTCTGCATCCCGTGCTTCTTGCCGGCCTGCATGAGGGAGTAGATCTGATGGATTTTGTCATCTCGAATGACCGACCGGATGGCCGGCGTACAGATCATGACCTCCACCGCGGCGACCCGACCCCTTCGCTTCGCCCTCGGAATGAGGGTCTGGGTGATGACACCCTCCAAGACGAAGGCGAGCTGCGCCCGGATCTGCCCCTGTTGATGGGATGGGAATGCGTCGATCATTCGGTTGATGGACTCGGCCGCTGAATTGGTATGAAGCGTGGCAAGTACCAGGTGGCCGGTTTCAGCAATGGTCAGGGCCGCTCCGATAGTTTCGAGGTCCCGCATCTCACCCACCAGAATGATGTCGGGGTCCTGACGGAGAGCGTACTTGAGAGCGGCCGCGAAGGTCCGGGTATCGGCCCCTATCTCTCGCTGGTTCACCATGCAGTTGTTATGGGAATGGATGAACTCGATGGGGTCCTCGATGGTGATGATATGACTCTTCCGTTCCCGGTTGATCTTGTCCACCATGGCCGCAAGTGTGGTGGATTTGCCCGACCCGGTGGGCCCCGTCACGAGGATCAGCCCCCGAGGCCGTTCTCCCAGCTGGTTCAGGATCGGAGGAAGACCGAGCCTCTCAATGGACACGATCTCGTACGGGATCTGCCGAATGGCCATGGCAACGCAACCCCGCTGTTTGTAGACATTGCCCCGGAAGCGGGAGAGGCTCTGAACCCCGAAGGAAAAGTCCAGCTCGTCCTCCGTCTCGAACCGCTTCTTCTGGGCCTCCGTCAATATGGAGTAGGCCAGCTGAAGAGTGTCCTTCGGATTCAAGACTTGGTTGGATTGGGCATTCACCAGGTCCCCATCCACCCTGAGTTTCGGGCGGTTCCCCACGGTGATGTGCAGATCCGACGCCCCCTTTTGGACCATCTCTTGGAGGAGGAGGCGTAGGTTCAATTCCTGCGGGGGTTGTGGTGGGGTCTGTGGTGGAGTCTTGGCTTCCATGACTTTTGTTGGGCTCCGGTTTGGTTGTGTTGGCCGCCGGCTTGAAACCGACGACCTGCTGACCTGCCGCTCTCTCCTACAGCTCCTCCCCGCTGGCTCAGGTGCCGGCCGCGGTCTCCTTCATGACTTCATCAAGGGTGGTGAGCCCCTTCTCGAGCTTCTTCAAGCCGTCCATGCGCAGGGTGAGCATTCCCTCATCGATGGCCGCGGCCTGGAGTTCATCCGTGGACACACTCTGCATGATGAGCTTCCGGATGTTGGAGCTCATGGCCATGACCTCGTAAAGGCCCTGCCGGCCCTTATAGCCGGTTCCACCACACTTGTCGCAACCTTCCCCTTTGTACAAGGTGACGTCCTTCATCCACCCCGAAGGGAGTTTCGCCATCTCCAGGACATCGTCTTCGTAGCTGGCCTCCACCTTACAGTTTGTGCAAATTCGGCGGACCAAACGCTGGGCCGTAACCAGGTTCAAAGCCGCAGCCACGTTGAAAGGCTCGAGACCCATGTCGATGAGGCGGGTGACGGTGGATGGTGCGTCGTTCGTGTGGAGGGTCGAGAGAACCAAGTGCCCGGTGAGAGCCGCTTTGATGGCGATGCCCCCGGTCTCCAAATCCCGGATCTCACCCACCATGATGATGTTGGGGTCCTGACGAAGGAATGCGCGAAGGGCTGCCGCGAACGACATTCCGATCTCGGTCCGAACCTGGACCTGGTTGATCCCCCTGAGGTTGTACTCCACAGGGTCCTCGGCCGTCATGATATTCACGTTCTCCCCATTCACTCTGGAGAGAGCCGAGTAGAGGGTAGTGGTCTTCCCGGATCCGGTTGGCCCCGTCACCAGCACCATCCCATAGGGATTGGCGATGGCACCCATGAAATCCTTCTTCGCCTGGGGTTCGAACCCGAACTCGGCGAGGTCGAAGGTAAGATTCGCCTGGTCCAGAATTCTGAGGACGATCTTTTCCCCGAAAATGACCGGGAGGGTGGATACCCGGAAATCCACAACTCGGTTCTTCAACTTCAGTTTGATGCGGCCGTCCTGAGGAACCCTGCGCTCGGCGATGTTGAGGTCGGCCAGGATCTTGAGTCGGGACGTGAGGGCCGCCTTCATCCTCATCGGAGGTTTCATGACCTCCTGGAGCGCCCCGTCGATCCGATATCGAATCCTGACTTCCTGCTCGTAGGGCTCGATGTGGATGTCGGACACGCCTTTCAGGACCGCATCCGTGAGGAGGCCGTTGATGAACTTCACCACCGGAGCTTTGTCTACCTCGGCCTCCAGGGCGGCGACCGAAATGTCCTCCTCCCGATCCTCCAGGACCTCGACTTCCTCATCAAGGAGGTCGCCGAGCATTTCATGCATTTTCGTCTCGCCAAGACCGTAGTAGTCCTCCAGGTGTTTCTGGAGGGTGTACTCCCCCACAATCACAGGTTCGATCTCGTACCTGGTGATGAACTTCAGATTGTCGATTGCCCCCATGTCAGTGGGGTTGGCCATAGCGACAGTGAGGGTCCGTCCCACTTTCCTCAGGGGCAGGACCCTGTGCTTCATCGCAACTTCCTCTGGCACCAACCTCAGGATCTTCTCTTCGACCTTGACCTTGTCCAGGTCCACGGCCGGAACCCGGAACTGTTTCGCCAAGGCCCGAGTGAGCTGGTTCTCAGCCACGAACCCCAGTTTCACCAGGGCAAAACCAATGCGGGTCTTCGACTGTCGAGCTTCCTTCAAGGCCTCTTGGAGCTGTTCGCTGGTGATGAGGCCTTCTCGGACAAAAAGGTCGCCTAGACGATCCTGGACGACGTTATTTGCCATAGCTATTCATATTCCGGTGGAAGGGAAGCATGGCGGGACTCCAAAGGGAAATCCCCCGAAAGGCGCGTGCCCGGCAAATCAAACCACAAGCCCACTGGGGGATCCCTGGAAGCAGAACGGGCACAAAACACATTCCTTTCGGGGACACCCAACAACTCTCATACAGCATTTCAAGAATACCTGCGAGTTTGTGATAAACTCAAGCAATTCGAAAACCCGAAGGAGTAAACAAACGTTTCTTCCCCCACTCCAACATAGGAAATGGGTAAGCAATGGGTCAAGCAATTAGCCGCCAGGGACCACCAGGGCTCGAATCCTAGCAAGGGTGGCGGGCCCGACGCCGCGGACCCGAAGAAGATCATCGGGAGTTTGGAATGGACCGTCCTGGCGGCGGCTATCCAGAATCCTCTGCGCCAACGCCGGGCCGATTCCAGGTAGGGACTGAAGCTCCTCGGAAGAAGCCCGGTTCAGGTCGACCCGAGTCCCAGGAAGGGAAACCGAATCGGAGGGGCCGGCGAGCCCCACCCCCTCAGGGCCGAGTCTCGACGTCAGGACCTTCCCTCCCCCAGACCGGTTCTGGCGAAGATCAAGGGGCACCCCCTTCGAGAAATCGAGGTGAGGGCTGATCCTCGTCAGCTTGGCCGGGCCAACCCCCGACACCCGCAGGAGGTCTTCGAGCCTGGTGAATCCTCCTTTCTCCTCTCGGTCTTCCACCAGGGCTCGGGCCGTCGACGGCCCGATGCCTGGGAGCCGATCCAACTCCTCCTCGCTGCTTCGGTTCGGGTCCAGTGTCTCACCGGGGGCAAGAGGGGCCGACCTCCGGGCCTGGTCGTCCCGAACCTCCCGGCTCTCCTCCAACAGATGAGGGAGTTCCGTGTCACCGTCCGGGAAAAACGCATCCCGGGCCCGTGCCTGGTCCAGACCCATCCGAATTACGGACAGGGCAAGAAGGAGTATTCCTCCCCGGAGGAGACTTCGGCCTTCAATTGGGGACATTCTGAAAGGATGGGCGTAGGGTCGGGCGTGGGTATGGGCCCATGGGCCATCAATCCGGAGATCACGCCCGTGTCCTTCCGGTTTTCGCTGCGTTCAGAACCCTCCGGGAGAGGAGGAAGTCGACGGCGGTACGAAGGTTCCGGAGTTGAAAAGGAACTCGCCAAAGAGACCAAGCTGAAACTGGGTGGATCCGTCGTGCTGGCCTATGAAGGATCGGCGGTTGGTGTAGGTGAGGTGAAGCCCCACTTCCATCGGGAGGACCACGGTATCCAGTGTCAGGCTCACGCTCCGGTTCAGGAAATCCACGTATGCCACGCAATCGGCTCGGCCTTGCGGAACCCTACAGTTGAGATCGGACGAATATTGGTATCCCAGAGAGAGCCGGAGCGGGCCATCGAGCCTGCTTCCCAGAAGAGGAGGCTCGGCCAGGGATGAAGAGACAAGGAGGGCATGCGTGTGCTTTCGGGTTTGAGTACCTCCGGTCGGGTCTTCCCCCTCGCCCGTGGAAAAGCTGCCTCTGTAGCGGGTCGTCACCGCTCCAGCCCAGGTGGCACTCACATCCACCGGAATCTGCCAATCCTCATTGAGCCGCCGCTGAAGACCCCTGCCCCCGTAGGTCGTCTCCGTCAGGTTCTTCCGATAACCGGAGGAGACGGAGAGGGATTCGAGAATCTTTCTGGCCGCCCGCGGGAGATATACCTGGGTCAGCGTCACTCTGAGATCGGGCCAGGATCGGGTCCGGAGATCCCTGTCGCTGCGTCGGTGGAGAATCTGAGTCCTGGACTCGGAATAATTTCCGGAAACCCTGAGGTTGAGAGGAAGGCGCACACCGGTGCCGCCCGTCCAGCTGGTTTGACCTGTGAAGATGGAGGCGGTGTCCCCGTCCAAAAACCTGAGAGCATTCTGGCTGCCCCACCCGAACTGGAATCCGGCCCCGGGGCTTACCGGTTCCCTGAAAAACCGGGCGGAGAGCCCCCCCTGGCGAGAGATGAAAACAGGATCCACGGCGTCGAGGAGAAGTACCAAGGCAGGCACGTCCTGTTCTTCCCCCCCGCTCCCGACGCCGGCGAGGGACCGGGCCATGCCACCCAACTCAAGGGAGGCTGTGGCCCGACTGGTCCGGTTACCGTTGGCGTTCCGTTGAAGGATCAAGAGGGTGTCCGTGCCCATGACGACCTCCTCCACCAAGGCCGCGTTCCGGTCGGTGGCGTAGTCGGTGGCCAGGGTCAGGTCCGTTCGCAGCCAGGAAGCCAGAGACGGCCTGAGACCGAAACGGGTCCGGAGGGCACGATTCGTTTCCCATCCCAGGTCAAGAGACCCAAGCCCTGCCCGCTCCTTCTCCAAGGCAGGGTGGACGCGGGGGTCCTGGATGGCTTCCTGGGGAGAGAGAAGATCCCGGACCGAGAAGAAGGTGATGCCTGCCGTCACCGCCTCTAACGGCTGAAAGTCCACCTGCGCCGTGGTCTCCAGGGCTTCAATAGGTGAGAGGGTCGGGGTCACCGCGCTATCCCCCGGGAATGCGATGATCTGCTCGAACCTGAACGACTCCCGGTTTCGGCGGGTGAAGAGGGTCCCCATCCTGATCCTCTCCGGGTTCCACCTCAACTGGGCTCCGAGGAGGGATTCTTCCCATCCCCGGGGGAAGAGTGCCCGAACCACACCCTCCGCAAAGGCCGGAATCAGCGATACCTCCCTGGGTTCCAGCTCTTTGAAGAACTCAGCTCTTGCATCCACCCCTGAGGACTCCGAACTCAGGGTGGTGGTGGAAACCCGACTTCGGGTGTATCCGGCCCGGAGGCTCAGCCCCTCCAGGACCGGATCGAGGATTCGACTTCCGATAGGGGTGGTTTTCCTGAGACCGACTTCCAGCCGAGTCTCGGCCATCCCCGTCTCTCTGAGATTCTCGACCCGATCCACCCGGACATCGCTCTGAGCGAGGAAGGTCGGGTCCTGAGACAGGCTGGTGTAGGCGACGGTCACAGGCATGGAGACACCCCAGCCTTCTGGGACCATGCGGCCCACCTCCAGGGTGGAATGCACGGAGAGGGTCGCGTCACCCTGGTACGTGGGATCGCCTGAGAGTTGACGAAAGAATGGGCCTCTTCCCGAATAGGTCAGCGATGTCCTGAGGAACTGAGGCGCGTCGAGCTCCACATCCACATAGCCGGCAAAACCGGAGTCTTGGAGGGGTCGGGCCAGGCGGAGCTCGTTCACCCAGACGGTCCCGTCTAAGGGCACCGGGCCGGGGTTCCAGAGGCCCAAGGACACCTCCCGAACCGCTGCCAGGTTGGGAGCCCTGGCTCGGTCCTTCAGGAAAACGGCATAGGTGGAATCCGCGCTCCAAACGGCCAGGGGCGGCCCGCCCGGGCTTGGCGGATTCCGAATGAGCTCCTCTTCGGCCTCCCGTCGAAGGGACAACCACTGCTCGAAATCCACGATCACTTCCGGAACCCAATCGGAGGAAGTGATCCCATCTCCCGGAGGGGCCTCTGGTCGGCGAGTTCGGAAGAGGTAGAAGTTCTCGGGATCGCTTCCGACCTTCAGGAAGAACTCCCCTCCCATGGACCCCCAGTCTCCGTCACGTCCCAACACCCAGATTTTGAGTTGCCTGTAGGTGAGGAAGTTCCTGGGCCGCTGTGGAAAGCGGCTATAGACCTCGGCCCGCTCCCCGGGCCCGAGATTCCGGACTCGGAGCGCCAGCGACTTCTCATTGAACTCCACTCCGCCGCCCGCATACGCCTGGGACGGGTCATCCAACTCCTCAAAGACCCTGGGCGGAGGAGCATATCCGGTTCCCTCGGACAGCGCGCTGACGGCCACCACCTCCACCTGGCCCCCCGTCCCTTGGATGTCACCCGCGAGACCGGCCATAACCCCCTCGGGACCCCGTTTTACCCAGCGGGACCCCAAAAGGCGCAAGCGAGCCAAGGTCACCCCTTGCCTTCCCGACCCGATGACGGTCAGCCGGAGGTGTTTCACGGCCCGCCAATCCGCTTCGGTCACCCTGCCCCCCACATTCACAGCATCAGGACCTCGAAGAGGAATCCGGTAAAGCTGGAAGGGGCTGCCGGTCTCCTGCTGCGTACGGACCAGATACGGGGAGCTTCCATCCAGCCGAATCACATATCGGTAGATCCGGTCCCCTGCGAGTAGGTTCCCGTCTCCGTCCAGGTCCTCGCTGTCGTTTCGCCCGTTCGCCCTTGTGCAGTTGGCCCTGGGATCACCCAGGGGGTAGATCCGACCGCGGGCGCCGAGGCAATCCTCTACCCAAACCCCGCCTTCGTCCAAGAGGCCGTTCCAGATTTCCCCCATCCTCGGATCGGCCTCCTGATCGAGAAAGCCCAAGCCCCAGGGTTGCCCGGTCCCAGGATGGCTCCCCGAAGTCCTCCCCTGTCCGTCGACGAAGAGGGCATCTTCGCTCACTCGCCCCAAGTCCATCAGGAGGGAGATGGATTCCCCCCCCGCAGCATAGAACTCGAGGTAATCGCTCCGGGTGAGGTCCATACCGGTGTTTGAAAGGACGCTCGTGATGGAGCGCCACCCTGCCTCCCCCTGCGTGACCCCACCCCCAACCCCCTCTGAAAGGGTGAGCCGGAGGCCGGGCTCCCTCATTTCCGTCCCGGCGATGTTGATCTGCTGATCCAGGTCCCGGCGGGGGAAGAACCCCTCGAAAACACCCAGGCTATCCCCCCCCGGCCCCTCCTGGATCCAGGTGTGCTGCCACACCAACCCGATGGCGTTCCCGCCGTCCAGGGTAAGGGGCAGTTCCCCTCCTAACCCCTCCCCTTCCTCCGGAGCGCTCCCCAGGTGCCAATCCCTGGCAATGACTGAGAGTTTGAGCTCGTCTGATGAATCGAAGTCGTCCAGATAAACATCAC
>JBDRDQ010000410.1:0-2559 GCA_043820695.1 Gemmatimonadota bacterium
CGTCGACGCGGAAACATTGAGAGAGACCGGAGACCCTGGCCTATCGGAGCTGGAGGACGGCAGCCGCGTTTCTGCGGAAACGTCTCGGCGCCTAGCCTGCGACGCCAGCCTGGTCACTATTGCCCTCGGACCCGATGGCCAGGTACTCGGGGCCGGCCGAAAAACCCGCACGGTGTCCCCGAGTTTGAGGAGGGCCCTGGAGGCCAGGGACCGGGGATGCCGCTTTCCGGGGTGCGGCGCTCGGTTCACGAAGCGCATCATGTGAAGCATTGGGCCGATGGCGGAGAGACGAGCCTGGCGAATGGGTGTCTTCTCTGCCATCGACACCACAGAGCAGTCCACGAGGGCGGCGTGCAGGTTTGCCTCGATGTGAAAAGGCAGGTCGTGTTCTTCACCCCCCGCGGGAAGGCCCTCCTCGGCGCGCCGCCAGCAGGTGCGAAAGTGGAGGCAAGCCTGGCGGGTGCGAACGCGGTGCGAAAATGGACGCAGGTTTGGCGGGCGCGAGCGTGGAGATGGACCTGGCAACCGGGATGACCAACTATTTCCGGGCTGGCCACCTCACCAGCCACCTCGCCGGCGCCTCCCGATGGAAACACGACCGTGACATCCCCTGGGCCGTCGAGGCCCGGGCCTGGGAGGCTCTCGATTCGGGCTGATGGGTCCGGAGATCGATGGCAACATTCCCCTCCCGTTGCCAAACCCTCCTCCCAAACCCCAGACTTGTCGGTCGCCTTCAACCCATCGGCCAAGGGTCGTGCAGATGATTCGCAAAGCGCTCAAGCTGGGGCTGCTCCTCGTAGTCCTGGTCTTGGCAGTCGGGTACCACGCTGTCCACCGACTCCGAACCGGCCCGGAAATCCGGTCCGAGACTCTGACGCTGGGTGGCCTCCGGGAGCCGGTGGAGGTCCTCTACGATTCCATGGGCGTCCCCCACATCTTCGCCTCCTCCCTGGACGATCTCTTCTTCGCCCAGGGGCACGTCCACGCCACCCACCGCCTGTGGCAGATGGAGATGTTCCGCAGGGTCTTCCAGGGACGGCTGAGCGAGATCTACGGGTCGGCGACCCTGGACACCGATCGTTTCCTGCGAACCATCGGCCTAGAAGAGGCCGCGGTGGCGGGCACCCCCTCCCCCGACACCCCCATCTACCGCCAGATGGAGCGGTATGCCGAGGGGGTGAACGCCGCCATAGATACATGGCGGGGGTTCCTGCCTCCGGAATTCGTCCTTCTCCGCTTCAGGCCCGAACCGTGGAATCCGGTCCTCACGCAGGGGGTCGAGAAGATCATGGCGTGGGATCTCGCAGACTACCAGACGGGGTTGAGTCTGGCGGCGGCCCGGGAGGTCCTCGGGGACTCGGCCTTGGCCCCCCTTATGCCCAGCTATCCCGATTGGGGCGTCACCATCGTTGATGGCTGGCCCGTGGCTCAGGCAGGCGCGGCGACGTCTCCCTCCCCCCTTCCCCCCGCACCACCACCGGAGCTATTGGCGCAGGCGTCACTGCCCGACGACGGGGCCCCGATCCTGGAGCTGGGGAGCGTGGTCCGGGCCTCCAACTCCTGGGTGGTGGGGGGGGAGCGGTCCCGGTCCGGAAAGCCCCTTGTGGCCAACGACATGCATCTGGCCCTGAATGCACCGAACATCTGGTTCCTGGTGGGGCTCCATGCACCCGGATACGACGTGGTGGGGATGAGCCTGCCAGGAGCCCCCGGCGTGGTGGTGGGGCACTCGAAGGCCGTGGCCTGGGGATACACCAACGCCATGGTGGACGACTCGGATTTCTTCGTGGAGCAGGTGAACCCGGACAACCCGGACGAATATCTGACCCCCGACGGATGGGCACCCTTCGAGACCCGGGAAGAGTTGATCCAGGTCAAGGGCGAGGACCCGGTGACCCTGACGGTCCGGACCACGCGCCACGGCCCGGTGGTCACCCCGGTGGAATCCCGGGCAGGGGATCAACTCCTGGCCTTCCAGTGGGTGGCCCACACCCCCTCGAACACTTTCCAGGCGCTCATGGGGATGGCCCAGGCCCGAAACGCTTATGAGTTCCTGGAAGCCATGAGGGGCTTCAACAACCCACACCAGAACGTGGTCTTCGCCGATACGGCTGGCGCCTGGGGGTATTGGATGGGGGGGCACGTTCCGGTCCGGGCCTCGGGTGCCCCGCCCCAGCTCCCGGTACCGGGGTGGACGGGGGAGCACGACTGGATAGGGTGGGTTCCCTTCGAGGAAAAGCCCCACGTCCTGGCCCCTGACCGGGGGTACATCGCCACCGCCAACAACGCCCAGGGGCGGGACGAACGGGCCCGACGGGTGAGCGACGGCGGTTGGTTCGGCCCCTACCGGGCCCAGCGGATCTCGGAGTTGCTAGAAGCCCAGGACCTCCACGATGCTGAAAGCCTTTTGGCCATCCAGATGGACGCCGGGAGCGCCTTCGTGGACCGGCACAACGGCCACGCCGTCGAAGCCTTCCGAGCCGCCGGCCTGGACGACCTGGCCACCCGCCTGGAGGGCTGGGACCGGCAGGCGGACCTGGAGAGCACCGAGGCCACGCT
>JBDRDQ010000411.1:0-3809 GCA_043820695.1 Gemmatimonadota bacterium
TGGATTCCCCGGTACCCCAACGGGTCTGGATCTCCAAAAGGGCCGGCGATGCGACGAAAATGGAGGAGTAGGTCCCGATGACGATCCCCAGGATAAGAACCAGGGTGAAGTCCCTGAGCACCGCCCCACCCAGGATCAGCAAGGCCAGAAGCACCGCCAGCGTCGTCCCGGAAGTCAGAACCGTTCGGGGGAGGGTCTCGTTGATGGACCGGTCGAGGAGCCCGGTCAGATCTTCTTTCCGTCCGCCCTTCTTGCCCAGGTTTTCCCGGATTCGATCGAACACCACGATGGTGTCATTCAGGGAGTACCCCACGATGGTCAGTAGAGCCGCCACCGTCGGCAGTGCGATTTCCACCCGGAAGAGGGCCAGGAAGCCGAGGGTGAAGATGACGTCGTGAAAGGTGGCGATGATCGCGGCGACCCCGAACCTGAGCTCGAACCGGATGGCAATGTAGATGAGCGTGAGGAGGAAGGAGAAGAGTATGGCGAAAGCCGCCTTTTGCTGAAGCTCCCCTCCCACCGTAGCACCCACTAGATCAGCCCGAACCACCTCGAAGTTCTCACTCCCGAAGGCGGCGCCGATTCGGTCCTCCAGCTCTTGTCTCACCTCATCGACGCTGGTGTTTTCCATGACCGGGGCCCGGATGGTGAAATCGTTCTCGGCACCGAACCGGGTGATGACCGGGGCGTTGGCCCCCCCCAATGCGTTCCGGAGTTCCCCAGCCGTCATGGGAACATGGAAACGCACTTGGATGAGGGACCCGCCGGTGAAGTCCACTCCGTACTGCTGCCAACTGCCGATGAGAGCCAAGTTGGCCACCATGGAGCCTATGGCCACCAGAAGCAGAAATCCAGAGAACAGATAGGCGGACTTCCGCTTTTCGATGAACGCGAAGTGGGCGTCGCTGAAAATGCGCATGGAACGCTCTTAAATGCTTATGGGGTCGGCGGTCTTCTTCCCGGAGAGGTACAGGAGGAAGAGGGTCCGAGTGACAAAGAGGGCAGAGAAGAACGACGCCACGATCCCAATGGACAGTGTCACGGCGAAGCCCTGAACCGGCCCGGTTCCGAATTGGAAAAGAATCAGTGCCGTGATCAGGGTCGTCAGGTTCGCGTCCACGATGGCGGAAAGGGCATTCCCGAAGCCCTCGTCCACAGCCGTGCGCGTCGCCCGCCCGGCAAGGAGTTCCTCACGGATGCGTTCGAAGATGAGGACGTTGGCGTCGACGGCCATTCCCACCGAAAGGACCAACCCGGCGATCCCGGGCACAGTGAGGGTGGCATCGATCGCTGCGAGCCCCCCCATCACCATGATCACATAGATGCCCAGGGCGCCCAGGGCCAGGACACCCGCCATACGGTAATACCCGAGCATGATGACCACGACCAGGAGCAAGCCGACGATGCCCGCCATGATCCCTGCGTCGACGGAATCGGCTCCCAGGGAGGGGCCCACCGTCCGCTCCTCCATGACGACCAGGGGAGCGCTCAGGGCACCCGCTCTGAGGACAAGAGCCAGGTCCCGCGCCTCCTCCATCAGGGAACCCCCGAGCTCGATCTGGCCCGAGGCCCCGATGCGGTCCCGAATGACCGGAGCACTCATGACCTCTTTGTCCAGGACGATGGCCAGGAAGTCGTTGACGTGCTGCCCGGTGAACTCGGCAAACCGCCGACCCCCTCGACGGTTCAACTGGAAGTTCACCAACGGCTGGTTGTACTGGGGATCCCGGTTCGCCTGGGCGTTTTCCAGCATCTCACCGGTCATGAAGGCCGGGTCCTCCAGGACATAAAGGCGCCTGTAGGTTCGGGCTCCTGCCCCCACCGGGTCGCTCCCCCACTGGAGAGACACGTTTCTGGGCATGGCGACCTGGACCTGGGGGAGAGCCAGGAACTGACGAGCGATCTCCACGTCCTCCTGGGCCACGAAGTAAATGCCCAAACCGTCCCCTTGCATCAGGAGCCCGGTAAAGGGGCGTAACTGAGCCGTTGGAGCCGGTGCGGCTGCGGAGTCGGCCGGCGCCACTTCGGATGCCCCGGCCGAGTCAGCGGCCTGGGTCGAATCGGCGGCCTGGGTCGAGTCCCCGGCTGCGGCCGTGTCAGCCCGTCCAAAGAGGAGTCCCTCGATGGACTGGGCTTCGGATGGGGCCTCCGAGGCCTGCCCTATCTCCCGAATGGCGTCCTCACCCAGTGCCGCCACGATGGCCCGGTCCATCCGGGCCAGGGAGGGCTCGATCGCAGTCGTGGGCAGGACAAGCTTGAACTCCAGGAAGGCGTTGGCCTGGATCAGGGCCTTGGCCCGACCCTCGTCCTGGATCCCGGGAAGCTGAATGACCAGACGGTCGTGTCCGACCTTCTGGATCAGAGGCTCCTGCACCCCGAACTGATCGATGCGGGTTCGAAGAATCCGGTCGGCCCGATCGATGTGATCAGCTTTGGCCGAGTCGGTGAAGGTTCCGTCAGGATCGTCCACCTCCAACACCAGATGCATTCCGCCTTGCAGGTCCAGGCCGAGCTTGATCGGACGGCCGTTCTTTGCATTGTTGGAATACAGATAGCCGAAAGACACGGCCACCACGATGAAGATGGTGATCAATCGACCTCGAATGGTCTTGAACATTTGGCTCGAGCCGAGGATCAGGTTCGAAAAAAAAGGGGCCCGGAGGCCCTCCTCCGAAAGCCCATTAAACTGTCAAACACGTTGTGTTGTGTCAATTTGGCCGTCAGAGAAGAGACCGCCTTATGATCGCCTTGACTCTGGCCACGAATCGGGCCGCCCCTGCCGACTTGGTAAGGAAATCGTCCGCCCCGGCATCCAGGAGCTCGGCCTCTTCCTTGTCTGAGGTGGATCCCGTCCGAATGAGAACGGGAAGGGCCGCGGTATCCACAGAGCCCCGGATGGCATTCAGAAGCTCCCTCCCGTCCATGGCCGGCATGGCCAGATCCAGAACCACCAGGGAGAAGTCGGGGTCGGCTCCGAGAACGTCAAGGGCTTTGTGGCCATCCACCGCCTCATGGATCTCGAATCCTTCCCTTTCCAGGAGGGTCCTCATCAGAACCCGGGCTTCTTCGTCGTCGTCCACCAGGAGGATCTTGGGCGGCCCGGTCTCCACCACCGCCTTCTCCATCTCTTCCAGGCTCTGGCCGAGGGCCCTCTCCACCTCCACGAGCGTCGTGGCTCCATCCCGGACCCAGTCCAACCCCACGGTGTGCATCGGCCGCATGCCACCCTGCTCCGCCAGTTTGCTCAGCGTGACCGTCCCCTTCCGGCCTTCGATCCCGGCGGTGAGACGGGGCCCCATGACCATGATCTCCATCACCGGGATCCTTCCCCGGTAGCCGGAGAACCCACATTCCGGACATCCCACGGCTCTGACGAGCGGCTCAACCCCGTGCCGCTCGGCCAGGCGCTTTTCATCGGCGGTGAGGGCCCCGTCCACCGGTTCGGCACAGGAGCCGCAAATCTTCCGGATCAGCCGTTGGGCCAAAGCCCCCCGGAGGGTGGAAGCGATCGTGCTGTACTGGAGGCCCAAATCGACCAGCCGCGGCACGGCGCTCACCGCGTCGTTCGCATGGACCGTGGCCAACACCAGGTGCCCGGTCATGGCGGCCTGGGCGGCGGTCTCGGCCGTCTCCCGATCCCGGATCTCCCCCACGAGAATCACATCGGGATCCTGCCTCAGAATCGACCGGAGAGCTTTTGCGAAGGTCAGGCCCTGTTTGATCTCTACCTGGGTCTGCGTGATGGAGGAAAGCTCATACTCGATGGGATCCTCCACCGTCATGATGTTGACCTTCCCGTCGGCCAACTC
>JBDRDQ010000412.1:0-3544 GCA_043820695.1 Gemmatimonadota bacterium
GGAGGAGAGTCAAATACCTTGTTCCCCTGGACCGAAATGGAGGGTCCCGGGAGAAAGAAAACCGGTTGGCGCCCACCGGGTCTGAAAGCGCTACATTGGTCCGCCGGGAATTGCCTTTCTCACCGGTTTCCGCTAGGTACCGGAGGAGCCCTGCCGAGGAACGGAGAGTTATGACGCGAACCCTGATCCCTGAGCCTCCCCAATCCATCCTCCTGGTGCGCCTCACAGCCCGGGGGGACGTGGTCCTCTCCTCCCCCTTGGTTCGTGCTCTTCGCCGGACCTACCCCGATGTTCGCATCAGCTGGCTCGGGGAAGCCCATACCGTGGGCCTCATCGAGCACCACCCGGAACTCCACCGCGTCTTTTCTTGGGATCGTAAGCGGTGGAAAACCTTGCTGGCGAAGGGGAGACTTCTGACGCTCGGTCGGGAAGCCCTGGGTCTTGTTCGGGTCCTAAGAGAACAGAAGTTCGACCTGGCCCTCGACCTGCAGGGGCTTTTCCGGAGCGGTCTGATGGCCTTCCTCTCCGGAGCCCGCACCCGCATCGTCCTCAGGCCGAAAGAAGGAAGCCAACTCTTCGCCCGCCATGTGGTGGACCGGCATCGAAACCAAGGCAATCGCTGGGAGATCTCCTCCGAGTACCGGTATTTGGCCGAGGAGCTCGGCCTGAAAACGGACATCTTTCGGATGGAGGTGCCCCTCGCCACGGAGGACCGCGACTTCGCCGACCGGATCATCCGGGATCACGGCATGGAAAAGGGTTATGCCGTGGCCATCCCCTTCACTACCCGACCTCAGAAACATTGGTTCGAGGACCGCTGGGCCGTCCTCATGGACCGAGTTCAGGAGGAGTACGGCTTCCCAACGGTGATTCTGGGAGGGGGTACGGATGAAGAGGCCGATGGCCGGATTCGAGAACAGACCTCGGCCGACCCGGTGAGCCTGGTCGGGAAAACAACTCTTCGGCAGGCCGCTGCCATGATCGAACGGGCCCGACTGGTCATCGGGGTGGATACCGGGCTCACCCACATCGGGACCGCCTTCGACCGACCTACGATCGCGGTCTTCGGGTCCAACGTGCCCTACGCCAAGACCTTCTCCGACCGAACCCGAATCCTGATCCATTGGCTGGACTGTGTTCCCTGCAAAGGACACCCGACCTGCGATGGGGACTTCACCTGCCTTCGGCTCATCACGGTGGATGAGGTCATGGCCGCAGCTCGGGAAATCCTGTAGGGAAACGTCCAGCGCTTTCCTAGCCGATCAGCTCCTCCAAAACCCTGTCCTTCTCCGCCCAAAGTTCCTTTTGCCAGTCCGTGAAACGGCGCCGAAAAGCCTTGTCCGCTCCGTAGTCCCCCACCAGATCTCCGTCCACAGGAATCACCCTGACCCGCACACGGATGTCCTCCGCCTCGCCGCAGAGAAAGCCCCACATGGTGGGAGTCCCTTGCGGATAGGCGATGGTGACATCTAGGACCGATTTGATCTCCTCACCCATGCTGGAAAGAAGGAAGGTCATCCCCCCGATTTTCGGCTTTAGCAGGTGGGTATAGGGGGAATGCTGCTTCTCGTGCTTCTCGGGGGTGAACCGGGTGCCCTCCACGAAGTTCATGACCGAGACCGGGAGCGTCTTGAACTTCTTCGCCGCCTTCTGGATGGCCTCCAGGTCTTTGGATGCCGTGGCCGACCGGGCCAGGAACGGGTAGTCCAGAGACCACCAGGCCAGCCCCAGAAAAGGCACCCAAAAGAGCTCCTTTTTCAGAAAGAACTTCAAGAATGGGATCTTCCCGTTGAAAACCCTCTGAAGCACGAGGATATCCACCCATGATCTGTGATTCGCGATCACCAGATACCAATGGTCCCGGGCCAGACCCTCGACCCCTTGGATGTCCCAACGCACCGGATTCGTGAACCTGAGGTTCCAATTGTTGAAGGAGATCCAGGTGGTGCCGATCCGATTTTGCACCCCGCTCCAGAACCTCCGCCAACCATTCCCCGGGAGCGCCAGCTTAAGGAGGTGGAAGAAGAGCAGCGGGAAGGTCCACACAATGGTGTTCAGCGTGAAGAGAAAGAGGGAGAGGGCCCCGCGGAGGGGGCCCGGCAGGAAGGTCAGCATGGTGTTGAGCTCATCGTCTGAGCCGGATTAATCATCAAGATCGAAGTCGGTACCAACCCAGTGTTGACACTCGTCCAGGTCATTACACGTCCGGCAGGAGCGGCGGAGTGTGTCGTAGCTCAAGAGATCAACCTCGGGAGAGATGTAGTCGTCCTTGATAGGTTCGTTCCCGAAGAGGTCGGTACTCAGATACTTCTTGTTGTCGTCGGAAAAAATGGTGGCCACCACCGCATCGGGGCCCAGCTCTTCCTGGACCAGAAGAGCACCCAGAAGGTTGGCCCCCGAGGAAATCCCCACCCCAAGACCCAGCTGGCTCGCCAAAGCCCTGGCCATGAGTATGGAATCCCCGTCCGAGACCTGAATCACCGAATCCAGAGAGTCCAGATCAAGAAGGTCTGGAATGAACTCGTCGGAAATCCCTTGGATCCGGTGCTTCCCGACCTTGCACCCGGTGCTCAGGGTCGGGGACTCGGCGGGTTCAAGTGGATGAACCTTCACAGAAGGGTTTTTCGAGCGAAGGAACCGCCCCACCCCCATGACCGTCCCACCCGTGCCGACCCCTGCTACGAATGCGTCGGGCTTCAACTCTCTGGCCTTGAGCTGAAACCAGATCTCTGGCCCCGTGGACTGCTCGTGGGCCTCACAATTGGCCATGTTCGAGAACTGATGTGGCAGAAAGACCTCCCCTTCCCGTTCGGCCATCTCGTCCGCCTTGGCGATGCTCCCCAGGAACCCGCCCTCTTCATGGGACACCTGGATGATGGTTGCGCCGAAGCTCCGGATCAGGCTTTTCCTCTCTTCGCTCATCCAGTCCGGCATGAAGATGGTCACCGAGTGCCCCAGGGCCCGCCCAATGGCGGAGAAGGCGATTCCCGTGTTGCCGCTCGTCGCTTCGGCAATCCTATAGCCAGGCCGAATGGACCCGTTCCCATAGGCCGTGCGGAGGACGTGGAGGGCCATCCGGTCTTTGATGCTGCCCGTCAGATTAAGCTGTTCCGACTTGGCAAAAATGGTCCGGGCATGTCCACGGAAATTGCATTGGATGGCCAGAAGAGGGGTGCCGCCGATGGAGCGGGACAGCCCCTTGAAGACCATCTCCGTGCTTAGCTGATTGAAGGGCGTCACGATCGACTCAGAGTTCAGAGGAATATCATGTCCACGGGACGGAACATGGCATTCGGCTCCGGCCCCGCGCAACGCGGTTCGACAGGACATGTTGCCTTCGGGTGAGGAGAAGGATCAGCGGACGATGTGCTCCTCTGGGTTGAAGGGCCCGACGGGAATGCGGAGTTTCGCCGGAAAGGCTCAGTTCCCTTCCAGGGCGAACAACTCCTCCACCGGGATTCGGAAGACTCGGGCCAGGCGCACGGCCAAGAGGAGAGAGGGTACGTAGCGATCCGCCTCCAGGGCAATGATGGTCTGCCGGGTG
>JBDRDQ010000413.1:0-3032 GCA_043820695.1 Gemmatimonadota bacterium
ATGGCCATTGTCAGAGGGCCCACCCGACCCAGGAACATTAGGAGGATTGTCAGCAGCCTTCCCCCACCGGAGAGATCGGAGGTTGCCCCCATGGAGAGCCCCACCGTGTTGAAGGCTGACACCATCTCGAACATCTGGGCGATAAAGACCCCGGGGGCTCTCCCGTGGCGAATTCCCCCGATCTCCAATACAGAGATCAGGAGGATGCCCAGGGTCACGGTGCCAAAGGCCAAGACGAAGAGACCCACCGCCCTTTGGACCGTCTCGGCCGGGACCGACCGGCCCCAGGCCCCCGCAACCGGGCTCCCCCGTAGGCGTGCCAGGGCCAGGAGCCCAATTAGGGCGAAGGTGGTGGTTTTGAGGCCTCCTGCCGTGGATCCCGGAGACCCTCCCACCGACATGAGCAGCATGGTGACGAAGTTCGTGGAATCGGCGGTCGCCCCGTAATCCACCGTATTGAACCCGGCGGTTCTGGCGGTGACGCTCATGAACATCGCATTCAGCAACCGCTCCGCCGGAGCGAACACAGCCAGAGTATTCCCCCACTCCAGGAGGAGGTAGAGCCCCCAGCCACCAACCAACAGGGCGGTCGTTGTGGTCAGCACCAGACGGGAATGGAGGCTGAGGCCTGCCGCCCAACCAGTTCTCTTTTTCTTTCGCAGAATCCGGACTTCCTCAAGAGTGAGGAAGCCAAGTCCCCCCAGCACGATGAGGGCCATTATCACCAACTGGGTCGGCCAGGAGTGGCCGAAGCGAGTCAGGGAGTCGGAGAACGTGCTAAACCCAGCGTTGCAGACAGCGCTCACGGACTGGAACACGGAGTGCCAAAGCGCATCCCCAGGGGAAAACCGCCCAACCCAACAGAAGAAGAGCAGTAGAGCGCCTAGACCCTCTGCCGCGAAGGTGAAGATGACCAGATTCCTCACCGTGCGGCGAGTATTCAATTCCGGCACGACCTCCATGGCCTGGGTCGTAAGAGCCTCCTGGGAAAGGGAGAGGCGTTTCCCAATGGCCAGGATAGCCAAGGTGGCGAAGGTGAGGATCCCCAACCCCCCGAGCTGGATGAGGATGAGGAGGAGAGCTTGGCCCCAGACGGTGAAGTAACTTGCCGTGTCCACTACGATAAGTCCGGTTACGCAGACCGCGCTGGTAGCGGTGAAGAAGGCGTTTAACCAAGAAAGGGGTTCCCCGGTGTAAAGCCCCGGGAGAATTTTCAGGCCCAGAGTCCCTGAAAAGATGAGCCCGAGAAAGGAAAACACCAGAAGTCGAGGCGGCGTCAGCCGTTCCCGAAGGAGAGCCGAAGTTCGATTCCTCATGGAAGGTTGAAGGCGGACCTGGTCTGGGGAGAAGAGAAGTTCGGGAGATCCGGCATTCAACCAACCGGGGCTGGGGGCGCAGGGGTCTCTTGGAGTTCGCGCCAGCGGAGGGCGGCCCGGCAAAGAGCTTCGGGAAGGGTGGCACCCATGACGTTCAACCGTTCATCTTCCGTCCGTACACTCCACTCCCCGGTGTCCGAAACCATGAGGAATGCATTGGCCTCATGGAAAAGCCCCACGCTGCGAGCTGCCTCGAAGGCGGGCTCCACTTCACTGGAGAAACCAGGGACGTACCGAAAGGGCTCATCCGCCAGAGGCACCTCCGGTCCCGCTACCACCTGATGGTGCGCCAAGAAGCCATCGGGAGGGGCGAGGAAGCGGCCCTCCTCATCATATGGCGGCTGCGTCCCCCACCTCACCCAACGGTATCCGAGGAGGCGAACAGCTACCTCCTCATCCAGTCGGTTCCGGCCATCAGGGAGTGGGAGAGATGAAGCCACGGGGCCCCTCTCGTCTCGGGTGACTATACTTCCATGAGAAAAGATGGCGACGACCCCGGGAGGGCCGCACAAAGACCTGGGCGGGGAGCGTTAAGAAGTTGTTAAGGGATCTCGTCGAAATCTGCGGCCGGTAGACGGAGTTCGAATACACTTCCGCCCCCGGAACGAGGGAAGTAGGTGACACTCCCCCCCTGGACCTCAGCCACGCTCTTGGCGATGGTCAGCCCGAGGCCTGCCCCTCCCTTGGGGTTGAGTGATCCGTCCTCGGGGCGGAAGAAGGCCTCGAATATACGGTCCCGGATTTCTTCGGAGATGCCTGGGCCTCGATCCATGACCCGAATGACCAGGTCTGCTCCGTCCAGTGCCAATTGTATGTCCACTCGTCCCTCGGGCGGGCTGTGCCGAATAGCGTTCTCCAAGAGGTTCGCCAATGCACGAAGAGCCTGCACGAAATCGAATCGGCCCAAAAGCATGGCACCGTCTCCGGGAAGCTGAACCTGAATCCGTTCATCTCCGACCACACCCCGGAGTTGGGAAAGGGCCGCTCCCACTAGGTCCTCCGCCGCGTTCACTTGTGGGTCGACGGGGAGCGCCCCCGCCCGGATTCGCGATAAATCCAGGAGATCCGTCACCATACGGTTCAGCCGGTCCGCTTCCCCTTCGATGATGGCTGCCCGTTCGTCACCTGTCTCCCGGAGCTCGGTCGCGATGGCTCGAATGGAGGTGAGGGGCGTTCGCAGGTCATGGGAAACGCTTGCCAGGAGTGCGTCCTTTAATCGGTCCGACTCTTTGAGTGCCTCTACGCGCTCTGCCAGAACCACGGCCCGTTGGGCCCGGTGGAACATCTGGGCGGCCACCAAGCTCGTGATCAAGAAGGCAATCAGGACCCACCAATCCAGCGGCTCTTGGATTGCGAAGGTGTAGAACGGGGAGAGGAGGAAGAAGTTGAAGGCAAGGAAGCACACGGCAGAAAGGACTAACCCCACCACCCGCCCTTCTCGGGTGCTACCAGCCAGGACAACCAGGAGGAATCCCAAGGCCATATGGGCCTTGTCCAAAGTTCCCCGAAAGAACCAAAGGATGGCCGTCACGGCCATCGTTACCGTGAGCCAAATGAGGAGCCCTAGCCAAAGGGGCCGCGCCGCCCGGGCTGGCGGCGCAGGGTGCGACTCAGTCCCCGAGCTCAAAGCGGTACCCAACACCCGGCTCCGTGATG
>JBDRDQ010000414.1:0-3649 GCA_043820695.1 Gemmatimonadota bacterium
AGGTGGACAACCGGTCGGGGCTCCTTGCGTCCCGATGGTGCCCGGCGGATTCAGCCTACACGGAATACTACCTCCCTGGAACCGAACCTACCGAATTCTGCGACCAGAGTGGTTTCCGGATCCGGAGGACACCCAACCCAAGGTAAGGGAGCCCATTGAACGCGCTCACCGAATTCCTCTACCCAACTCCCGCCCCCCGGAGGGTGGGCGGAATCGTCAAGTGGTGGGAATGGATTGGGCCTTCCGGATCTTCAGGTGGCTATTCTGACCCCTGTACCCTTTCGAGGATGAGGGAAGAGGGGAGTCGGGGGGGGTCCGGTTGGAGGGTTACCGCATTCTCGAGGATGCCGAGTCCCTTCTCGATACCATAAGTGTCGGCGGCGTGGACCTCGCCGAGGGGGTCTCCGGCCTCGACCCAATCCCCCAGCCGCACCTCCATGACGAACCCCACCCTCAGATCCACGGAATCCCCCAACCGTCTCCGGCCTCCCCCCAACTCGACTACGCCATAACCCAGGGACACGGGGGAAATCCCACTTACGAAGCCGGAGGTATGGGCAGTCAGGACCTTCACTTCAGGCGCCTGCGGAATAAGAAGGGGGTCCTCCGCCACGTTGGGGTCCCCACCCTGGAGTTCTATCAACCGAGCCATCCGCCCCAGAGCCCGACCCTGGGCCAGAGCCTCCCCGGCCCGGAGGGTTCCCGCCTCGGGGCTCTTCTCCTGTCCTCCCAGGTAGAGCATCTCCCCCACCAAGGCCGCGCTCAGGTCAGCCAGATCTTCGGGCCCCCCTCCGGCCAGGCAGCGTAGAGCTTCCCTGGTCTCGATCCCATTCCCCACCGCCCGGCCCAGGGGTGCGTCCATTCCGGTCACCAAAGCGGTCGTCCGGACCCCACGCACCTCCCCGAGCCTTGTCATGGTCCTCGCCAACCTTCGACTGTCTTCGAGCTCCGGAAGGAATGCTCCTTGTCCGGTCTTCACATCCAGAACCAGCCCCTGAAGGCCCTCCGCCAGCTTCTTGCTCATGATGCTGGCGGCAATGAGAGGGATGGAGGGAACGGTGGCAGTGGCGTCCCGGAGGGCGTAGAGACGCCGGTCCAGAGGGGCGATCTCCTCGGTCTGGCCGATCATGGCCACTCCGATCTCCTCCAGTACCGAGTGGAATTCTCCGAGGGTCAGCTGGGTCCGAAAACCGGGGATGGCCTCGAGTTTGTCCAGGGTACCCGTCGTATGACCCAGCCCCCTGCCCGACATCATGGGGACACAGAGCCCCAACTCCGCTGCCAGGGGGGCCAGGACCAGCGAGGTTTTGTCTCCCACGCCACCGGTTGAGTGCTTGTCGACTTTGGGGGCCGGGATATGGGACAGGTCAAGGACCTCACCCGAGTGGATCATCAGATCCAGAAGAGCGTCCAATTCGTCGGGACTCAGCCCTCTGAAGTGAACGGCC
Organism: Gemmatimonadota bacterium; assembly: GCA_043820695.1. Lineage (GTDB taxonomy): Bacteria > Gemmatimonadota > Gemmatimonadetes > Longimicrobiales > Gaopeijiaceae > JABDNZ01. The sequence goes on from JBDRDQ010000414.1 coordinate 1,449, forward strand.
ATAAGGAAGGCCGTCATCTGATAGTCCGGGACCTCCCCCGCCAAAAACCCGAGGAAGAAGGCCTCCAGTTCGTTTCGGCTTAGTTCTTCCCCACGCCGCTTCTTTTCAATGAGGCGGGAGGGGATTGGGGGGATCAACCGTTACCTATGCGGTCCCGGGCCCCTTGCAGGACCTCATCGACCCGTGTCCTCACCTCTTCGGCGACGTCTTCCCACCGATCCCCGGTGGTCTTCCTGATGTCCATGGCGGCCCTCCCCAGCCTTCTCCGGGTCCGTCGCCCGGTCTGAGGCGCCGACAGGAGGGCTGCAGTGGCGCCGATTGCGGCGCCCAACAACAGACCCGCAATGAAACCAACCAGCTGTTCCTCATGGCCTTCGGTCATGACTCGTTGTCCTTTCTCTTTTAATTGTTCCAGAGGTCCTCGGTATTAGGGGCTTGTGCTCCTTACCCGGCTCATCCCTTTACCCGGACGGGTTCTTCAAGTGCCGAAACCCGCCCCCGCTACAAGGATATCATCTTCCACCCGTATTCCCAGGGATTCTTCTGGAAGATATGAGCCCGGATCCAGGGTGAGGATCAATCCTGGGACGGATGCGCGGAACAGGCTCCCGTGGTCCTACCTTTCTACCGCCTTATATTATGGGACGGTTCCATATCATGAGAGTCCTTGGAATAGACTTCGGAGAGCGGCGGATAGGATTGGCCCTGAGCGATCCCACCGGAACGCTGGCCTCGCCCCTCCCGACGATAAAACGTCGGGCCGGGAAACGTCCGCCCCTGACCACTCTGATAGATATCGTCGAGAGTAATGGGGTCGATGCCCTGGTTCTCGGCCTCCCACTGACCCTGAGGGGCGAGGATTCGGAGTGGACCCGGGTGGTTCGAGGGGTGGGCGCAGCCCTTTCGGACCGGACCGGACTCCCTGTTCATTTCATGGACGAGCGGTTCACTTCCGTTAGGGCGGAGAGGGCGGTACGAAGCCTTGGTTTACCCAAGAACAAACGGGAGCAGAAAGAACGGGTAGATGCGGCCGCAGCGGTCCTGATTCTTCAAAGCTGGCTGGACCGGCAATCCGGAGAGGTGGTGATGAAGTGATCTCGAGACACATGAAATCGACCTTCCTCACACTTTTCCTGGTGCTGACCGGGTGCTCGTCCCCCTCACCGGGGAGTCTCCCGGAGGAGCTTACGGTTCCGGCGGGAGCGACCTTGAAGGAGGTCGCGGACACCCTCCAAGCCAGGGGCATCATAACCAAGCCTCGGCTCTTTCGGGCTTATGCACGTCTGAGGGGGTTGGACAGGGAAGTCCGTTCCGGCGAGTATGCCTTCCTCCAACCCACACCCTGGTCCCGTATTCTGAGAGACCTGACGGAGGGTCGGGTGCTCACTGAGGCATTGACCATCCCCGAAGGGTTTACCCTGAAGCAAATCGCTCCCCGCATCGCCGCCATCACCGGCTTGGAGGAGGACTCGGTTCTGGCAGAGATCACCGCCCCCTCGGCCGATCTCGACTGGGAAGTCCCCGGGCCGGGCCTCGAGGGCTACCTGTTTCCCGACACCTACCGCTTCGCCCCGGGAGCACCCCTCCGGGAAGTCCTGGGGGCCATGGTGGCGCGATACCATCAGGTGTGGACACCGGAACGGATAGCCCTGATGGAGGCTCAGGGGATGACGGAGGGGGAGGTGGTGACCCTCGCCTCCATCGTGCAGGCCGAGGCCCGGCTCCGGGAGGAGATGCCCACCATCGCCTCTGTCTACCGCAACCGCCTCGATCGGGGGCAGATCCTCCAGGCCGATCCCACCGTCCTCTACGCCCTCGGCGGGTCCCGGGCTCGTCTCCTTTTCGCGGCAATGGACTCGGTGGCAGATCACCCTTACAACACCTACACGCAACTGGGACTGCCTCCCGGCCCCATCGGGTCGCCGGGGCTGGCCGCAGTGGATGCGGCCCTCTCACCGGCCGAGACGGGTTACTACTACTTCGTGGCCCACCCTGACGGGACCCATGTCTTCTCGAGCACGCTGGCCGAGCACAATCGAGCGGTTGCCCAAACCCGGCTGGAACGGGATCGGATGAGGGGGGAGGATGGACAGGGACAGGGACAGGGACAGGGCGATGAAGCTCCCTGAATCTCTCCGGGACTTTCTCCGCTTGATCGTGATCACAGATGGGGAGATGGCAAAACCCCGATCGGTCGAGGC
>JBDRDQ010000415.1:0-9678 GCA_043820695.1 Gemmatimonadota bacterium
ATCGAGGATGGTACGTACGATATCGAGGTAGCTTTTCATGGATGGGAAGATTACTCGATTGGTTGTGAGGCATCCGGACTACAGGATAGGGTAAACGGCGGACGGTAAAGGGCACAAGGCTGGAGAATGTCGACCCCTGACCGTGCCGGCCCCACCGCTGGTTAGGTGACCGTGGCAGTCGGGCCCGTAGCCGGTGGCCCCTCCCAGCCATCGGATTACCTCGTACCAGTGGTCCTTTCCCTCACCCCGGTTCTGAACCTTCTCGTTGGCAGCGGATGTCCCATCCTGCGGGACTTCGGGTTGGCAGCCTATGAGCGGGAGGATTCCCAGAAGCCCCACCGAGAGTCCCAGGGGCCCGGCGAGGGGCATCCTCCGAAGGATAGGCACTTCAACCACCCGAGGACTGGTGCCGCGTCTGGTTCCTGACCAGGTTGGTGAGCCGATGAAAACCTCACCCTGACCCTGAACTCCCGTGCCTGACGCACTCACTTCCTCCTTCCTTCTTTTTCTGGCCGGCCTGGTGGCAGGGACCCTCAATGTCATCGCCGGGGGCGGCTCCATGCTCACGCTTCCCGTGATGATCTTCCTGGGACTGCCGCCGACGGTGGCCAACGGAACCAACCGGGTCGCCATACTCATCCAGAATGTAGGCGCGTCCTGGAGCTTCCATCGTCGGAAGCTGATCTCGAGGGAATGGATTCTTTTGGCCGTTCCCCCAGCCGTGGTGGGCGCCGTGTTTGGCACTCTGGCGGCGGTACGCATAGGGGACCTGGCCTTCCAGAAGATTCTGGCCGTGATCTTGGTGGGCGCGGCTGCGTGGACGGTATGGCGTCCCGTAAAGCCGCCTGGGGCGGGGGCCCCGCTCCCCCCCGTGGGAGGAAAGCGCTGGGCCTTCGCCATCTTCTTCTTTCTGGTGGGAGTGTACGGGGGGTTCATTCAGGCGGGGGTCGGCTTCATCATCCTGGCGGTTACATCCGCCGGGGGGCTGAACCTCATCAGGGGCAATGCCCTGAAGGTCGCTCTGGTATTGGCCTTCACTCCTCTGGCCCTGGCCCTTTTCGCCTGGAGTGGGAAGGTGGACTGGGCCATGGGTCTAGCCCTGGCGGCGGGGAACTTCCTGGGAGCGCTGGCCGGAGTGCGCCTACAGATCCTGAAAGGCCACAAGTGGGTCCGAAGTGTGGTTACCGTGACCATCGTGGTGTTTGCGGTTCGTTTGCTCTTCGGCGCGTGAGGTTTGGACTTCCCGGACGGTAGGGGAGGGTAGGGGGGCACGGGATGGCGTGGGCGGACCGAAGCCCGCGTCGGGGGTGTTGCCGTAGCGCCCTGGGCCGCAGTTTGCACATCGGAAGTCCACCTACGCAGTGGACACCTGTACAGTGGATATCGACCGGATCGGTCACGGCGGCCACAGCTACGGCGCCTTTGCCACCGCCAACATCCTCGCGAACGCTCCCTACTTCAAGGCCGGCATCGCCGGGGACGGGGCGTACAATCGTTCCCTCACTCCTTCCGGGTTCCAGGCCGAGCGACGCATCATCTGGGAAGACCGCCGTTCTCTACGAGTACCCCTTTGAATCACACACCCCGCGAGCTATCGAGAACAAATTCGACATGTGGGCGCGATTCATCGGGTGGTTCGATGAGTGGGTGAAGGGCGGGGCACGTTCCTATCTGGAACGTGCCCCAGGTAAGTCCTTCATGCCCTTTCCTGTGCTCCAGTCGTCCGGCCAAACTTCCGGCCAAGCTTCCGGCCGGTCGTCCAGCCTCAGGGAGTAATCTCACCTGCCCGGCCCCGGTACCGCCGGAACAGCCGGTTGAACTTGTCATCCCAAGGCACTTTTTCGCCACGGATAAACATGGTTTCAACCTGGCTCGTGTACTCGATCGGGCTCCCGGTCGTGATAAGGAGGTTGGCGACCTTCCCTTCCTCGATACTGCCGAGACGATCGTCGACACCCAGGAGCCGGGCCGCATCGATGGTAAGAGAGCGCAGTGCCTTCTCCATGGGAAGCCCGAAGGCTACCGCCATTCCCACCTCGTAGGTGAGACTGAAGACGTTCGCGACCCCGCCGGAATAGATGGCGAAATCGACTCCCGCCTCGTTCAGGAGCGCCGGAGTGGCATAGTGGACGTCGTACGGTTCATCCCGTCCGGGCGTCCCGTGAATCCCGCTGAAAAGGAGTTTCACGTCGTGCTCGACCAGGAAGTCCGTGATCTTCCAGGCATCCCGGCCTCCCCGGATCAGGTACTTCAGACCCATCTCTTCGGCGAATTCCACGGCCCCTTTGATGTCGTCATCTGCATTTGCCTCGAAGATGACGGGCACTGCGCCCGTGACCACCGGAATGAGACCATCCATGCGGACATCCCACTCGAAATCGGAGAGTTCACCCCGCTCGGCCATCTCTGCCCGGGCGGCGAAAGCCTTTCCTTCCAGGAAGTAGGCTTTCAGCTCCTCAGCCCGATCTTTGGCCCAGTTGACCCGGAGGCCGATTCTTTTCTCTACCGCCATTTCCTGAGGAGTCCACCCCCACAGGTCGATCATGCTGTCATAGCCGGGGATCGGTTCCCCCCGCCCGCTTAGCCCTGTTACCACAGTGGTGAAGCCCCCTACCCGTTGGACTCCGAGAATCTCGCTCGTATGGTCGATGCCGATGTAGGCTTCGATGTGGGGGTTGTAGGGTCCGAGTTCGAAATTGTCGACGGGACCGGCCATCCCTCCCGCTTCCTGCAGGCCCAGACCGGTGCCCCCGTCGATGAGGCCGGGATAAACGAATTTCCCGGAGGCGTCGATTCGCTCGATTCCCGAGGGGATGGTGACATTGGAACCGACGGCGGTGATGATTCCGTCCTGGATAAGGACGGTCCCGTTGGGAATGGTTTCACCCGAGACGGTCACTACCGTCCCGCCGGTGATGGCGTAGTCGTCCTGCTGCCCTTCCGCGATCCCCGGAAGTGCCATTATCAGAGCCAGAGCCAATGCCCCGGCCGCGCGTCGTATGCTCCATGTTTTCATGGTGACGTCTCCTTTCGTGCCGGGATTCATGGTGTCTCCTTTCCACCGTCCGGGTCGATGACCCAGGTGGCGGCGACGTCTGTCTCACTGCGGTCGAAGTAGATCTCACCTTCGATGATGGTCATCTCCACCCGTGCCGGGGTATGGAGGGGGTAGTGGCTGAAGATGGCGATGTCGCCTTCCTTGCCGATCTCGATGCTTCCCACCAGGTGGTCGACACCCAGGTTCATGGCTGGGTTGATGGTGATCATCTTAAGGCACTCGTTCTCCGGAATACCACCATACTTCACGCCGCGGGCGGCCTCCTGGTAGAGGCGGCGGACCCGTTCGGCCGAGTCTGAGTTGATGGAGGTCCGGACACCATTCTCGTAGTGGATGACCATCTTGTACGGGATCGCCTCGTACGCCTCGATCTTGTAGCCCCAGCTGTCGGCGAACACACTGGTTGCCCAGCCGTTCCGCGCCAGCTCAGGCGCGATCTTGTAGCCGTCGAGGGCGTGGTCGAAGACACCTGGCGGGATCTTGAACTCATTGGCCACTTCCATCATCATCGCCATCTCATCGGCTCGGTAGCCGTGAACTCGGAGGATGGAGGTGCCCTTCAGAGCGTCCGCCAGCGCTTCGAGCTTCAGATCCCGTTTCGGGGGGAGAGGAGCCAACCCGCGGGATCGCCGGTTCGCCCCGTCCCATGCCTCCTTCTCAACCGCGTAGTTCTCCCAGGCATGCATATAGTTCTGAGCCTGCCGGAACGATTCCCGCATGACCTCGGCCACCCCTGACCTGCTGCGGGGATATCGGGTAGGATCATCGGAGGAGGAGCGGCGCACATTCTCACCGAGGGCCAGTTTGAGAGTGTTGGGTGCTTCCTCAAACACCAAATCTTCCCAGGGCCGTCCCCACTTGAGCTTGATGACCTCGTTCTGCCCACCAATGGAGTTGGCCGAACCGTGCATCGTGTGGATGGTCGTGATGCCCCCGGCCAGAGCGGTAAAGAAGGCGGGGTCGTCGTGCTTGATCACGTCGGCGATGCTCACCTCGGGAACCACCGATCGCGATCCCTCGTTGATCCCCCGGTCCACTCCCATGTGTGAATGGTCGTCCAGGATTCCCGGCATCACGAAGCGTCCCTGGGCATCGATCACCCGAACCCCCTCAGGGGCCTCCAGGTTCTGACCGATCTCGACGATTTTCCCGTCCCTGATGAGCACATCGGTATCGGGCAGATCACCATTGGTGATGGTGAGAACGGTGCCGCCCCTGATGAAGAGATCCTGCCCGGAAGCCGGCACTGACCATGCGAGCGTCGCACAGAGGGTCAGCACCAGGACGTTGAGCGTCGATCGTATCAACTTCATGGCTGAAGTCATCGTCCGACCCTCCTTTCACCGGTTGAGCTTCCCGGGTTGCGTTTGCCGGTGAAGTTTGCGGTTCCCATGGGGCCGAGTCCGAGGGAGCCCTTCATCTCATCACCCTCGATGGTGGCCGTGAGCGTAATCGCGCCCATTTCGGGGATCGATCCTTTCAGTTCGAGTTGCCCTTCTTTGTAGGTTCCCTCTAATTCGGTCGTTTGGCCTTCAACGCTGAGCTCCCCTGTCACCGTCTCCCCCTCCTGGGTGAGGTTAAGGGACCCTTCGGCCCCTTCCCCGCCGAGTGAGACAGTGACGGTCCATGATCCGCCGGCGCTGCCTCCTCCTCCTCCCAAGGAGGGCGGTTTCGGCTTCTCGAAGGTCTCTTTGCGACCGTCCACGAACACGTGGGCTACAAAGGCCTCTTCGTCAGTGAAGATGTCTCCACTGGTGACCGTTAGGTTGGCGATCTTCCCCGGCTCCAGAGTCCCCATCACATCGGCCACACCGAAGATGGTGGCGGGATTGAAGGTGAGGGCCTTCAGGGCCTCTTCCGCGGGAAGTCCTGCTTCCACCGAGAGGCGCAGGTTCTTGAGGAAGTCACCTATGTTCTGCATGCCGCCGGTGGCGAGGGCGAAGGGTACCCCGGTCCTGAATACGGCTGCCGGATTCGATTGGACTGCCGCTTCATCTCGGGAGTCGAGCTCTTTCTTCTCCTCCTCGGTCAGGTTCCGGTAGGCCCGGTCGAACTGGTATCCGGTAACCTCATTGATCGAGGGGAAGTCGAGGGAGACCAGCACGGGAACACCCGCTTCCCTGATCAGGTCCGGGACCCGGAACGCCTCAGCCGCGCCGGCAATCCAGTACCTGAGGTTGTATTCAGTTGCCAGCTTTCGCAGGCGCTTGAAGTCGTTCTCGATTTGAACGATGCCCATGACCGTTGCCTCACCCTTCGCGACCGGGATGAGTGCTTCCAGGTCGAGTTCGGCAGGTGGGCGTGCCATCGACCGGGGGTCATCGCGGTACCGAGTCTGAAGAAGCTCATGGTACGCCGCATCGATGAGGGTTTGACGCTGCCACGCGACCACAGCCATCAGGGTGCCGGGATAACCACTCTGCCCCTGGTACCCCATGACCTGGACGACGGGCGCTTTGACGGTCATCGAAGGGATATCATCACCCATCAGGTTCATGAGGACCGCCTGTCCACCGAAGACCCCGTCACTCCGGGCGATGAGGGCTGAGGTCAGGCCCTGTTTCCGGTAGGCGGCGAGGTCGGTTGAGGCTGGGTCGAAGTATTCGGTGGCCAGTTGATTGGCGATATTTCCGGCGTGCTCCCTATCGTCCCGGTCCGGCAGCGCCAGCCCGGCCTGAGAGTATGCGTCGATGAATCCTGGATAGACCGTCATGCCATCCCCATCGATGAGGACAGCGTCGGCGGGGGGGAGCACATCGGCTCCCAGGGCCTCGATGAGGCCTCCTCGCAGGACGATGGTTCCGTTCTCGATGACCTGACCGGTAAGCGTCACGAGACGCGCGTCGGTTATGGCGTACGTCCGGCCCTCGTACTGGGCCGAAACATCGGGGGAGGAAAACAGGATCATGGCTGCGAGAGCAGGCAACAGCAGGCGTATGGCTCTCGGGAGCATCGACCGATCCCGGCTGATTGCGGGTCTCGGCATAGGAAATCCCTCCTTTCGCACTGACCGTGAAACGGCTGGAATGCCGAGCCTAGAGCGGGGTCGCTCCGGTGTCAACAGTGGTAGGCGGTGCCGAAAGGTGCTTTCGTTATTTCGGTTTCTTCTTCTTCGGCTTGGGTTCAGGGAGTTCCTTCGCCGTGATCCTCACCAACTCGCTGATCCAGTCTCGGTCTTCGAATCCGTCTTCGATCAGGAAGCTGTTCTTGGCTCCCGGATAAGGCGGCGCCTCGACGACTTTTCCAATAAACGACCTTCCCGCCTCCGTTGGTTTCACGAAGAGTTGGTTGTCGCAGACGAGAGCTGTGACCTTGCCGTCACAGTAGATCGCATATTCCCCGAACATCTTTCTGCTCCTGATGTCCCCGGTATTCTCGAGCTGATCGACGATGAAGTCCACAAAGTCCTGGTCAGATGCCATTCGAACGATCCTCCCTCTTCAGATCAACTTCAGGTGGTCCATTTCAGCGCAGCTACCTCAATCCCTCTTGTTCACACCCTTGAGCGCACCCTGGATCAACCTCACCGCAGCCTGGCGCGAGAGGTGGTCGCGATCCCTCGGGCCGTAGGGGGTGGATGCGATACCGATGGCCGCCGCTTTCGGGTAGCGGAAAATCAGCTCGAGACAGTCGGCCAGCTCTCGGCTCGTCGGGCCGTCCGGCGCCGTCAAACCGTGCCCGAGGACCTCTTCGGGAGCGAGGACATCCATGTCGATATGGACGTAGATCACATCGGTCAGACTGCTTAGACGTTCCATCTGCGCATGGACGTTCTGGGACAACGTCCTGATATCGTCGGTGGACAGGATCTCGAAGTGCAACCGGTCGATGAGTTCCTCCTCCCGAGGATCTGTGTCGCGTACGTCCCCGAGCAGGATGTAGCTGGGGGGGAGCGGCGGATCGAGGCCCGTGATCAAGCGGTTGTTGTCATTGTAGAGGCCCGCGGACAACGCCACATCCATGCCTCCATACATGCCGCTGAGGGTGGTCTCGGGAGTGTTCACATCGGCATGCGCATCGAAGTAGATCAGACCGACCCTATGAGGAATGTTCGCTGCCAGGTGATAGGTCTGCTCCTCCTGCCCCGGTCCCATATTCTGCAACCCGGAGAGAACTCCCGGCAGGTCACTACAACTCCCCAGCAGGGCGACGGTGAGATATTCGTTCTTGCCATTCACCGAGATGAGGTCGGCCAGGTGCCTGCTCACCAGAGCCTCCCTTGCCCACCCGGTGTAGGCGCGCTCCTTCTCCGTGAGGTCGAAGGTCTGATTCAGAGCTGTCGTGGCGTCCAGAGCAGTGATGCTGTCGATCAGGCCCTCTGCCAGAATGCTCTCGGAGGCCATGAATGGGTTCCTGACGATGGCGACGTCTACCCTTCCGCTTTCCAGGTATTCCTGCGCCTGGCTGACCTGCGGGAGCGTCAGGAGCAGGCATGCAAGAATCAACCATGTCTTCTTCAGGATGTGTGTCATCGGTTTCGCACGCCTCCTATCGCTCCTTCAATCAGCCTGTATGCGGCTCGAATAGAGACTTCGTCGGCATCATTGGGCAGCCCCGCGATCCCAATGGCGGTGGCCTTGGGGAAGCTGAACACTGTTCGCAGGAAGGCAGCCAGCTGATCACTGGAGAGCCCGTCATGCGGTAAGGCGGGCAGATCAGGCATCTCGGCAGCCGTGAGTATGCTCAGGTCAACGTGAACGTAGATGACATCCGTAAGGTTGCTGAGCCGTTCCATCTGCTTTTCGATGGCGGCCGAGAGGTTCTTCATCTCCCCAACCGAGACCGCCTCGATGAAGGAGTTGTCGATATTCAACTGCTCGTAGGGAGTCGTGTCTTGAACCCCCGCCATGACGATGTGCTTGGTGGAGATGGGTGGGTCGAGGCCGGCTTGTTGCCGGAGCATCGAATTCGAGAGGCCCGCGGCCACGGCCACATTCATGCCACCCATGTCACCTTCCATGGAGGTGTTCGGAGTGTTGAAATCACCCCGCTCGCTTACCCAGACCAACCCAACCTTCAACGGCCGGCTTTCGCCGAGGCGAGGCAATCCCAAAATGTCCCGTCCTCTGCTGTCCTGAAGCGGCTGCCGGTCTGGTCCCAGGTGCTGTAGGCCAGCCAGCATCCCGACCAACGACTTGCTTCCCGACAAGAGCCCGATGAAGAAATGCTCACCCTGATCGGACTCATAGATGATCTTGCCCAGGGTCCTGTTGGTCAGGGAAGCGCGATTCCACTCCCCGTATTCCCGTTCCAGCTCCGGGGGCATCTGAACCGTTGTGGCATGCACGAGCCTGCAGTCCATGTCTTCCAACAGTTCCTGGATGCCTCCGGCCAACAGAAGCCCAGGACCTTCGACGAGTTCAGGGCCCGTTCTGGTATCGGAATACGGGTCGGCCACGATGACTACGCTCAGCCTGCCGGATGGGTCGAGATATTGCTGAGTCGAGGCTGCCAGAGGAAAGAGCATCATGGCCGAAAGAAGAGCGCAGATGCATGGCATCATGGCGGTCCCACAGATTCTCACACGTGCCTCCTCAAGAGGTGCTCTCCGACGGTTGCGCCGCGCCGGGCCGGGCCGCGCCGGCCAGGTGTTGCGGTTACCCAAATGGAATAAGGGGACCTTAACCAGCTTCAGGAGTGGTGGCCAGGCTCTCCGGCTCGAGTCAGCCCAGGCCAGGTTCTCCCCGTGATGACCCCGCCTGGCTTTTCGACCCCGAGCGGGGTTTCCCCATCCTCCTCGAAAGGGTGGCGGAGAGTGTGGCCCCAAGGGATATTTGACTGTGCCGAGGGCCCAAGAAAACGAACCGGAGTCAGAATGACCGAGACGGACACGTGTCCCTTCTGTGAATCCGAGATCACTCCTACGGCAAGGAAGTGCCGCCATTGTGGTGAGTGGGTTAGCCGGGACTGCCTGACCTGCGGGACTCCGATCAGGGACCAATGGGCGGCGAGAGGGTTCTGTGCAAACTGTGAGATTACAGGACCGTCCGGTTTTCCTGTCCAAACCTCCCCCGGCCCCCTACAGGTGCCGACCTACTACGGGCCACCGAAAAGCAGGTCCGTTTCTGTTGGGCTGGCCCTCGTCCTCGGCGGGTTCGGTGCACACAAATTTTATCTGGACAAGCCAGGCAAAGGCTTCCTCTACCTGCTGTTCTGTTGGACCGGCGTCCCTTCGATCATCGGATTGTTTGAGGCGGTAAAGTACATCCGGATGACTGACGAGGAGTTTCACCAGAGGTTCTCTGGAGGGGAACTCTCATTCACCTCCCTGATCGAGTAAGAACCGACTCGGCCAAGCCTCTCCCGGCTCCAAGGTGAGGTCAGCCAATCCTTCGCTACTCCCCCGTCCTGCCCCGTCCTGTTCCAAAATCCAGCCTAGCGCGGAGACCCGCTCCCCACAGGGCGGCATTGTCGACAGCCACATGTTGCGGTGGCCTGTCGATTCAATATTGAACAGGACGGTAGATCGATCTGATCTACGCCTTGGAAAGCACCCTGAAGGACCTTGACGCGGCCACGCTGGGGTGGGCGTAGGTCACCCTCATTCCCCCACCGGTTCAACGCCCCAGTGCTTGTGCTTCCGCCTCATGATCGCGTTGTGCGCCATGAGTCGTACGGCG
>JBDRDQ010000416.1:0-2597 GCA_043820695.1 Gemmatimonadota bacterium
GTTCTCGCGGATCAGGTGCAGGGGGATGTGCCCGGGCCCCTCGTTCATCACCTGCACGTCCTGGGCCCAGGCCCGGCGGTTCAGTTCGCCCTGCGCCTTCAGCTCGGCGAACTGGGCCTCGTCGTTGGCGTCGGCGATGCTGCCCGGCCGAAGCCCGTCGCCGATCGAGAACGCGATGTCGTAGGCGGCGAAGATCTCGCAGATCTCGTCCCAGTGCGCGTAGAGGAAGTTCTCCTTGTGGTGGGCCAGGCACCATTTGGCCAGAATGGCCCCCCCTCGGCTCACGATTCCCGTGACCCGGTTCACCGTCATGGGGATGTAGCGGAGCAACACTCCGGCATGGACGGTGAAGTAGTCCACTCCCTGCTCGGCCTGCTCGATGAGGGTATCTCTGTAGGTCTCCCAGGTGAGGTCCTCGGGCACCCCACCGACCTTCTCCAGCGCCTCATAAATGGGCACGGTTCCTATGGGCACCGGTGCGTTCCGCAGGATCCACTGGCGGGTTTGGGGGAGGTGATCTCCGGTGGAGAGATCCATGACGGTGTCCGACCCCCAAAGAGTGGCCCAGCGCACCTTCTCCACCTCTTCCATCATGGACGAGCTGACCGCCGAGCTACCGATGTTGGCGTTGATCTTCACCTTGAAGCGACGCCCGATGAGCATGGGCTCCAGCTCGGTGTGATTGATGTTGGCTGGGAGAATGGCCCTGCCACGTGCGATCTCATCACGGACCATCTCGGGGTCCATCCCCTCCCGGATGGCGGCGAACTCCATCTCGGGGGTGATCTCTCCCCGGCGGGCATAATGCATCTGGGTGACCCTGCCCTGCCCCCTTCGCACCCCGTGCCGGAGGCCCGGGGGGACCGACACCTCGTGGGAGCCTTCGGGTCGTAGCGAGTAGGCAGGAACATTCCAAACCCCTACGAACTCGGTGTCGCCACGGTCTTCGATCCACTTCTCCCGGACCTTCGGAAGCCCCTCCGCCGGATCCACGCCAAGGGGACCACTGGTGTCATAGATTCGAAAGGCCGGTTCGCCACCCGATAGGCTGATCTCTCGCATGGGCACGCGGATGCCGCCAGGACCGGGCACAGACACCTTCCGGGAGTTCGGATAAGCCTCGCCGTAATCTTCTCGTGAGGGCACGGTTCCTGAGGGTACGGCGGCGACGGGGTCCTTCGGATCGAGCGAACACATGGCAACCCAACCTGGCTTCCGGAAGGTGAATCGATGAGGACCATGGAGGGGAAGGACATGAAAAAAGCCGCCCCTGAGGCGGCCGGCAGGGCGGGCCCGGATGCCCGCTTCAGCCGCTCTCCCTACGCCGGTATTGACCGGATCAGGTTCCGAGGGTGTCTCTCAACTCCGGCGCGCTGTGGCGCACCAGGTACCCCTGGCGGTCCTTCTCGAGGCTAAAATACCCGACCCCCACCGTCAATAGGGGTCAGGGCCGGAAACCCGTCCGTGGGCCGTCTGTGGTGGGTGCCCTGCTCGTAGCCGTAGGCGAGCTTGAAGAGCAGGCCTTCGGCATAGGGGCGGCCCAGGATCTGGAGCCCCCGGGCTCCGCGAAAAGAAGCGACCAGGCAATGCCGGTCGGAGAGGAGGTCTGGGATGTAGACTAAAACTCTGATGAGTCGTCCTGTGGGTGCGAGCCCCACCCAGCCAAAGCGTAGCCAGCAGGCTGGTAGCCAGGCGTGCAGCCGTCTTCGTAAGGGGGCGGTTGAAGCGTAGCTAGGCGAATGAGTGGGCCACCTGTGTCAGCCCCGAAATGACACAAGATTCCGGTGCTCAAGGGATTTTTCGCCTGGAAAGCAGTATTCCCGGAGGCGCGAAGGCGAGTCGAAGGGAGACCGGCGGGGTGGGTGGCAGTGGCACGCTCAAAGAGGACGGGCCGGTAACCTGGGAGACCCCTGACTGTCCTGTTGGAAGATCCGGGTGACGGAGAACCGGTGACCCACTCCGACGCGCCGTCGGCTGCAAGCGGTCCGACGGCCGGCCCCGTGGCGGGAAAGCCTCCGGGCGCAGAACCAACGCTTGTGCAACGGGTAAGGCGCTGCCGAGGGCAAACCGGAGGCGTGCCGAAGCAGCAGGGGAGTCGGATGGCCGCATAGTAGCGATGAAGGTGGGGAACGGGCTCGGCACCCGGACCCAGCGGAGCGAAGGCGGTCAGTGTTGAGGCAGAACTTCAGGAGGGAAACATGACCTTTGCTCAGACTGAGGATCCCACATGTCCACGGGACTTTTGAAGGTAGCGGAGAGAGCAAAGCGAGACCCGGACGCTCGATTCAACTCATTGGCGCACCTCGTGGATGAGGCTACGCTGGGACGGGCCTTCCACCGGATCCGCAAGGATGCGGCCGTAGGGGTCGATGGCATCACGAAGGAGCAGTACGGGCAGCAACTGGAGGGGAACCTACAGGGGCTGCACGAACGGCTGAGGTCGATGCGGTACCGGCACCAGCCGATCCTACGGGTGCACATCCCGAAGGCAGGGGGCAAGACGCGGCCGATCGGAATCTCCAGTCTGGAGGATAAGATCGTGCAGGGTGCGCTACGTGAAGTTCTGGAAGCGATATACGAACAGGACTTCCTGGAAT
>JBDRDQ010000417.1:0-2592 GCA_043820695.1 Gemmatimonadota bacterium
TGGCGAACGCTGGGCAGTGTGTTCATCGAGCCGGGAGACCACATGGCAGGTGGGGGCTCGCGGTATTTCAGTCTGCACCCGAACGGCAATGCACTGACGTTCACCGGCGGTGGGATGGTCTACGAAGAACGGATGATGCCCGACTTCGGTCAGGTTCTCGAACAGTGGAAAAAGGCCAGGCAGTAGCACCTATCCTCCCGGCGTTCCTCGAGGCGCAGTTCGAGGCACACCTGGCGTTGGGGAAGCTCTTTACGCCGTCTGAGCCGGTCCCGTTGACGCCAGAACAGCTGGAGATGCTGCGGGCGCTGGGGTACATCAGGTGAGAGGGGGAGATGTGCGGTTGGGCGGAAGATAACAACCGTTAGCGACTGTGAGACTGTGGTCGAAAAGGAGCAGTACCGTGAAACGTTCGACTCCTTGCCTACTACCGGCAAGCCGAATCCTGGTGTTATCCAGCTCGTTGCTCGTAAGTGTGTTTTGTCTGGGTTGCGACAACTCCCAGACCCTCGCCGTGGACATGCCGCTCCACCTCGAAGAGCACCTCGACGACGCCACCATCATCGGCTCCGAGGTGCCGGCGGACCTGCTCCGGCCGGTGGAATGGCGGTTCGACGAACCGCAGCCAGGCTGGAAGGCTGTTATCCCTCGACCCTTCCCACCAGGCATCCGTCCGGCCGCGGTCTCTCAGACTGACGATGCGCTACGGATCACCCTGGGACCCTCCAACGCAAACCCGAATGGCGTACCGGTAGGGGGTGCCTACGTGGATGTCCCTGAGTGGGATCACAGGGACTGGGCCCATGTGTTGATCCGGGCCCGGAGCTCGGGTCCAGGTACTATGAGCCTCGGATTCAATGTGTGGGACCGGGAGGGGCATCCCCGTGAGGGGCGGCCGGCTCCCTACGAGATGGGGGGGGCACAGAACACTCGCCTCGTCGGCGACAGCACGGTACAGACCTACCAACTACGGATGGAGCCCGCGGGGCCGTGGGAGGAGCCTATTGAACAGCTCGGCCTCTGGATGTGGTCCGACGACCATCTTGAGGTCGAGATCCTCTCCATCACGGTCGTGCCCATGGACGCGCTATACGGGGATGCTCCGGCGGGCGTGCGGACGCTGGAGGGATACGACGCGGTCCGACGGACCCTCTATATGCACGCTCCGGGTAACCTGTCGTACCGGATCGCCGTACCCTCGGAAGGTCGATTGGACTTTGGCCTTGGCGTCCTGCAAGAGACCGATCCGGTGACCTTCAGAGTCACAGCCACGGCCCGGGGCAGCGGGCCGGAGACGCTCTTCGAGGAGACCTACTCGGATCCCGAAAACTGGGCCCAACGCTCCGTCGATCTTTCCCATCTCGCAGGCCAGAGCTTAGATCTCGCCATCGAAGCCGGCTCGGAACGTGCCGGGACTGTGGCGCTGTGGGTTACACCCACGGTGAGCGGTGAACGCGGAACAAGCCGGCCCAACGTCATTCTCTATTTCGTCGATGGCTTTGGCGCCGAGTACCTGAGCCTGTACGGCTACAACCTGCGCACCACACCGAACCTCGAGAGGCTCGCCGCTGGCGGCGCGATGTTCGAGCAGGCCTACACGAATGCGAGGTGGACCACGCCCTCGACGACTTCGTTCATGACCTCGCTGCAGCACAGCGTCGTCGGGGGTACTCGCTCAGAACGCAACCAGCTTCCGGAACGCGCGGTGACCATGGCACAGCGCTTCCACCGGGCGGGATACCAGACGGCGGTGTATACCGGCAATCCGAATGCCGCAAGCTCGGCTGGCCTGGGACTTGAGGTCGATGTGCTGCGCGACTGGGTCCCGTGGGACGGTGTCGTCACGTCCGCGCGGCTGCAGGACGAATTCTGGAAATGGCGAAGCGCTTACCCCGGCGAGCCGTACTGGGCGCACTTCCAGACCATCGACGTTTGGGGGCCTGGAGAGCTCTCGTTACAGGGGCCGTTCGAGGGAATGTACGTGAGTGCCGGGGAGCGGAACCAGTACATCGAGTGGCGTGATGAGCTGCGAGCCCAGAACCCGGGCCACTGGTGGCGACCCGACCAAACCGCGTTTGACGAGGCGGGAATCGATCGGGTCACCTACCACGAGCGGGGCCAGTTACTGTACGCCGAGGCCGTGGCACAGCAGGATCATCAGATCGGTCGCTTCGTGGACCAGCTCAAGGCCAGCGGCGAGTGGGAAAACACGCTGTTCATCGTAGCGTCCGATCACGGCCAGCACGAGTCCGGTCTGGTGAGGGTAAATCCATACGCCCCGCAGGGGCAGCACACCAACCTGCGGCAGGAGCACACCGGCATTCCCCTCCTGTTCGTGTGGCCCGGCCACATTCCCGGTGGACAGCGATTTCGCGATCCGGTTTCCATGATCGACTTGCTACCGACAGTGCTGGAGCTTGCGGGGCTCCCGCAGCCGGAGGTGATGCAGGGGAGATCCCTTGCTCCGCTGCTGTTGGGGGAAGTGCCGGAGGCCGAGTGGCCGGCGCGTCCGGTAATTCTGGACGAGTTTTATGTCGATGAGGAGGCGGGGGCGCTCAAGGGATGGATCGAGGTCGTCGACGGGCGCTGGGGTGC
>JBDRDQ010000418.1:0-2675 GCA_043820695.1 Gemmatimonadota bacterium
GGGCGCAGCGACCCACCTACGCACTGGCCGATTCGTTCCTCCAATTTCACTATGCCGTTCTGGATCCCCACGGACCCATCCTGCGGGAGCGGAATCCGGAGAAGAGCTGGAAAGATAGACTATCCTCCACCTTCGACTCCCTGGTCCGAGGACCGGTTTTCGAAGAGCAGGCCCGGAGTTGGGTACGGCGGCACGCGGATTCCTCCACCCTGGGTGGGGAACCCGACCACGTGGGACCGACCACCGTGGCTGTGGACGGGTCCGAACGGCAGGTAGATGTGGTAGTGGCCACGTCCGACCACCCCGGAGCGCTCCCCTCGGAACGGCGGGTCCTGGCCCTGGGCGAGGCGAAGTCCGGCGAGACGATGGGAAAGGGCCGGCTCCGGACCCTTGAAGAGGCCCGGGGCGCCCTGGGGATCCGGGCCTCCGGGGCGAGGCTCCTCCTTTTCGCTCCTGCCTTTGCTCATGACCTGAAAGCCGAGGCATCGGGGCGGGACGATCTCCACCTCATTGACCTCGATCGGTTGTACCACGGCGTTTGAGAGGTAGTGGCTAGAAGCGGCGGATAGGCCACCCACAGCCTAGCGAGCCAGAGCCTCGAGGTCCTTCCCCGAGGGCTTCTGGAACACCCTGAGGCCGAACTCCGGGACGATAGCGAAAATGTGGTCGAAGATGTCTGCCTGGAGTCCTTCGTAGTTGCTCCAGTCGGTGTCGTTGGAGAAGGCATAGATCTGCATGGGCAGCCCCTCCGGTCCCGGCTCGAGCTGGCGGACGATGAGGGTCATGTCCTGGTGGATCTTGGGGTGGTGGCGAAGGTAGGCCACGATGTAGGCCCGAAGCGTCCCGACGTTCGTAAGTTTGCGAGTGTTTGGAATCAGCTCAGGATCTCCCTGCGCTTTTTCCGAGTTGTAAGTTTCGATTTCCTTCAGTTTCTCGCCGAAGTAATCCTTCAGGAGCTCGAAGCGGCCAAGACGTGCGATCTCCTCCTGGGTGAGGAACCGAACGCTGTTTAGGTCCAGGTGCAGTGCCCGCTTGATCCGCCTCCCCCCGGACTTGCTCATTCCCCGCCAGTTCTTGAACGAATCCTCGATGAACTTGTGGGTTGGAATGGTGGTAATGGTCTTGTCCCAATTCTGGATCGTGATGGTGTGAAGTGCGATGTCGATGACGTCGCCGTCGGCCCCGTATTTGGGCATCTCGATCCAGTCCCCCACGGCGACCATGTCGTACTGGGTGATCTGGACGCTGGCTACGAGGGAGAGAATGGTGTCCTTGAAGACCAGAAGAAGGACGGCGGTCATGGCTCCGAACCCACCCAGAATGAGAGTGGGCGGCTGACCTATGAGGGTAGAGACCACCAGAATTCCGGCGGCGATGTAGAGGGCGATCTTTACGATCTGGAGGTAGCCCTTGATGGGGCGGCTCTTCGCGTCGGGCCTGGTGGAGTAGATGTCGTTCATCGCCGAGAGGAGGCGATCAACGCTGAGGACGACGATCAGGACCATGAACCCCAACGCCATCCGCTGAACCAGTTGGGAGAGACTTGGCGGGATTCCAGGGACGAACGGTGTCCCATAGAAGAGGACAATGGCCGGGGCTACGTGAGCGAGCCGCCGGAAGACCTTCCGTTTGAAGATGACGTCATCCCAGGTGAACTTGGTCTGGGTCACCACCCTGGAGATCACTCTCAGGATGAAGCGCCGGGTAAGGATGTCGGCGAGCCAGGCCAGAAGGAGGATACCTGCCACCCAGGCGGCAGTCTCGACCAGGGGGTTGGCCTGAAAGAAGTCGTTCATGGGGTCCGACCTCGGTTGGGTGATAAGTGAGGGGTGCCGGCCAAGCAGGGCCGATCAAAACCGACCAGGCTTAACCTACCGACGGAAGGGGATCCCCTCCACCCTCACCGTATCACCCTGTACCGCTCCAACCACCTGAGGTCGTATTCATAAGGTCTGGTCAGGTAGGCCGCTTCTCCGCTTCCCGGGCCCTTTACCGCCCAGCCAATCTTGACCAACCTATGGGGTCAGTTATACTCGGGCCATCAAGGGCCATCAAGGGCCATCAAGGGCCATCAGAAGCCATCAGAAGCCACCAGAAGCCATGAAGATTCGCCGCGTCATTTCCCTCACGACTCTTTTTTCCTTCATCTTCCTTGCCCTCTCCGGAGTCATGCTGTTCCTGAGTCCTCAGGGGCGGGTGGCCTATTGGGCCGGGTGGACCCTTTTCGGGTTTTCCAAGGACCAGTACAGCGCCGTCCACACTACCCTCATGGTGCTCTTCCTGGCCACCGGGATCTGGCATATCGTCCTGAATTGGAGGCCCATCGTCGGCTACCTGAAAGACCGATCCAAGAAGATCCGGGTCTTCACTCCGGAATCGTCCTTGGCGTTGGCTCTCACCCTCGCCTTTCTGGCAGGGCCTCTGCTCCGGTTCCCTCCCTTTGCACAGTTCTTGGACGCCGGAGAAGCCATCAAGGTCTACTGGGAGTCCACAGCGGGTTCTCCACCCTGGGGCCACGCGGAGGAGAGCCGGCTGGACGCGTTTTGTCGGAGAATCGTGGACTTCCAGCGTTGGGAGGGGGGAGGGGCCATGATCGTGAATTGTGAGGAGGCCCAGGTGGCGCTGGGCGCCGCCGGGATGGTGGTGGAAGGCCCGACCCAACGGATTATCGACAT
>JBDRDQ010000419.1:0-9843 GCA_043820695.1 Gemmatimonadota bacterium
CCGAGACACGCACCCGACTTGAGGAGTCGACATGAGTGATGTGAGCGTAGTCCGGGCCTCGGAGCTTCCGTTCAAACCGGTGCAGGGGGATGGTGCCGAGGGGCTGGAGTTGGCCCGCCTGTATCAGCACCCTGACGGTGCGGCGACCTTCCAGCTGGCGCGCGTTGCTCCGGGCGGAGCCTCGAAGCGCCATGCCCATGAGTGGGACCAGGCCAACTGGATCTCGAGTGGCGATGCGGAGGTGGATGTGGACGGGAAGGTATTCCGGCTGGCGGCCGGGGACTGCATCGTGATTCCCGGCGGGAAGTCCCACTCCTTCTCCAACCCGGGAGCGACCCCCCTGATGCTGGTGGCGGTTTTGGGGCCTGGGGCGCCCTGAACATGTGAGCCCCGACCTGGGGCGGCATCCTGTCAGGAACCTCCCCCGTCAGCGCCCCTTATCCACCCGGACCGTTACCTTCTTTCCCCTGATCGTCCCTGCTTTGAGAGATCGTAACACTCGGTCCGACACATCGTTAGAAACTTCCACCAGAGTGAACCGCTCCGAGATCTGGATGGCTCCGATCTCGTGGTTTGGAACCCCTGCCTCTCCAGTGATGGCGCCCACGATGTCCTTGGGACGAATGCCGTCCGAGCGGCCGGCGCCGATGAACAAATACGTTCCCAACCCGACCCGGGGCCGGGCTTTGCCCGTTTTGGCAGGTCGGCTCTCGCCCCGGGTCTTCTCCCGGAATGGCTTCTCCGCGGGGATCTCCTCCTCGTCCCCCTCCGAACCGGTGACCGTGGCTTCGTGGCCCATCTTCACTGCACCCAGGGCGATGTCGAAGAGATCGAACTCGTCGGAGAGGGCCTCCACTACCACCCGGAACCGCTCCGTCCCGCCCTCCAGGATGGATTCCCGCACTGAGGCCCGGGTCAGCTCCAGCCTGCGGGTCTGGAGGTCGGCCACGGTGGGTATGGATGCCACCGCGATCTTCTGCTTCGTGATCCGCTCGATGTCCTTGAGCTGCCCGTGCTCCCGGGGTTCGGCCAGGGTGATGGCGATCCCTTCACGCCCCGCCCGCCCCACCCGTCCGATCCTGTGCACGTACTGCTTGGGCGACGGGGGCAGATCGTAGTTCACCACGTGGGTCAGGTGGGAGATGTCCAGGCCCCGGGCCGCCACGTCGGTGGCCACCAACAGGTCCACCTTGCCGCCCCGGAGCTTTTTCATCACCCGGTCCCGCTCTTCCTGCGACATCCCGCCATGCATGGCCTCGGCCCGGTACCCGCGGCCGTTCAGCGCCTCCGTCAGCTCGTCGACGTCGTTCCGCGTCCGGCAGAACACCAGGGCCCCATCGGGGCTTTCCAGGTCCAGCACCCGCCCCAGCGCCGCCAGCTTGTGGGGCTTGCGCACCAGGTATGCGGTCTGGCTGATGAGCGGGACTTCGTCGTCCCCCTCCGGCGCCCCGGCCATACGCACTTCCACGGGATCCTGCAGGTGTTTGGAGGCGATGGTCGCGATGCGGGGCCCAAGCGTGGCCGAAAACAGGAGCGTCTGCCGCTGGGCCGGTACCTCGACCAGGATCGCCTCAAGGTCCTCGGCGAAGCCCATGTCCAGCATCTCATCGGCCTCATCCAGGATCAGGACCTTCAAACTCCTCAGCTTGAGCGTCCCTCTCCGGATGTGGTCGAGGGCGCGCCCCGGGGTGGCCACCACCACATCCACCCCTCGCTTCAGCACCTTGAGTTGCTGCTGAAAGGACTGCCCCCCGTAGATGGGGAGCACCTCCACCCCCACTCCTTTGCCGTACCGGTGAACCGCCTGGGACACCTGCACCGCCAACTCCCGGGTCGGGACCAGGATGAGGGCCGAGGGCGCCTTGCCACCGGTCTGGATGAGCTGAAGCAGAGGCAGGGCGAAGGCCGCCGTCTTCCCCGTCCCGGTGGCGGCCAGTCCTATCAGGTCCCGGCCTTCCAACAGGTGGGGGATTGCCGCAGCCTGAATGGGCGTGGGCTCTTCATAGCCCAGCTCGGTGAGGGTTTGGAGCAGATCGGGCCCGAGGCCAAGCTCGGCGAAGGCTTGGTTAGCAGCGGATGATGATGTTGGAGTCATGAGGGAAGATAACGGTGGGTAGCGTGAACCCCTTCCTACCCCATCTCCCTCACCAGCACCACCACCCGGTCGGGCGTTTGGGCGACCGGGCCGGGCGGGTTGGGCTGGTCGGGCTGGCGCTGGCCGGGCTCGTTGGCGCCTCCTCCGGGGAGGCGCAAGCTCACGCCATCGGCATCCTGCGTGAAGGTGACCGACTCCCCCGTTGCCAGCATATACGCCCGGGAGATCCGTCCCCCCACTGCAGGGATGGAGAGGACCGGGTCCGCCCAGTCCAGGACATGCACGTACACGGTGTCCCCACGCTGGGTGGTCACCCCCCAGTCCCGGGGGGAGGTGGGTCCCCCCCGGGTCCCGTAGACGGACTCCCCGTAAACCTCCACCCACTCACCCATCTCCCTCAGCCGCTCCACGAAGTCCGGTTGGATGGTTCCGTCGGGGCGGGGTCCGATGTTCAGGAGGAGATTCGCGTCGTTCCCGGCGGCCCGGACCAGCGTTTGGATTAGCTCCGCCACCGGCTTGAAAGAGGTGTCGGTGATGTTGAACCCCCACGTGCGGTTCATGGTGAGGGAGGTTTCCAAAGGAAGGGAGCCGATCGTAGTGGTGTTGAAGCCCGCCGTATTGGCCCCGGGAAGGTCCTGTTCGAACGTTTGCACGTCCTCACCCGGGAGGGGAGCCAGGTGATGGTTGGGGATGATGAGGGCCCCGGGCTGGAGGCGGTGGATGAGGCCGTAGCTCCGATCCAGCCGCCACTGGGCGTCGGGCTTGTCCCACATTCCGTCGAACCAGATCCCCCCCAGGGGGCCGTAGCGGGTGAGGAGCTCCTGCAACTGGGCGTCCATGAAGTCAAGGTAACGGTCCCACTCGCCCGATTCGGGGCGCCCCGTGGCCCGGCCCGTCTGCCCCCGGGGGAAGTAGTCGGGGTGGTGCCAGTCCAGCTGGGAGTAGTAGAAGAAGAGGCGAATCCCCTCTCGGTGGCATTCCTCCGCCAGCTCCTTCAGGGGATCCCTGCCGAAGGCTGTCCAGTCCAGAATGTCGTAGGAGGTGGCGTCCGAGGCGAACATGGAGAACCCGTCGTGGTGGCGGGCTGTTATGGTGATGTACCGCATGCCCGCCGCCTTGGCGACCGCCACCCACTCCCGTGCGTCGAACTTCACCGGATTGAAGGTGGAGGCCAGCCACTCGTAGGGGCCCACGGGGATGGGTCGGTTCTGCATGACCCATTCGCCGCTCCCAAGCAAGCTGTACACACCCCAGTGGATGAACATCCCGAACTTGGCGTCGCGGAACCATTCCCTGCTGGCCAGGCGCTCAGGAGGGACGGCCTCCTGAGCCGCGGCCGGTGAAGGACAGATTCCGGCAAGGAGGCCGCCAGCGGCCAGGGTCACCACGGACAGGAGGGAAGATCGTGTCATCCAGGCAGTCTACTCCCTTTTCCCGGGGCCAAACAGGGGTGGTCTTCCCCCTGGTCTGATCGACAACCCGGGGGCTTTCTCAGCGGTTGCCTCGGACCTACTCTAAGGCTGGATCCAATCCCTTTCCATCACCGACAAGCCCAGGAGGCACTATGGCCAAGAACAAGCTCACGACCTCGGCCGGGATTCCGGTCGCGGATAACCAGAACTCCCTCACGGCGGGCCCCAGGGGACCGCTTCTGGTTCAGGACTGGCAACTCTTCGAGAAGCATGCCCACTTCAACCGGGAGCGCATCCCCGAGCGGGTGGTTCACGCCAAGGGGTCCGGGGCGTACGGGACCTTCACCGTAACCAAGGACATCACCCGCTATACCAAAGCGAAGATCTTCTCCAAAGTCGGGAAGAAAACCGAATGCCTCCTTCGCTGTTCCACCGTGGCCGGCGAGCGTGGGGCCGCCGACGCCGAGCGGGACGTGAGGGGGTTCGCCCTGAAGTTCTACACGGACGAGGGGAACTGGGACCTGGTCGGGAACAACACGCCGGTGTTCTTCGTTCGAGACCCTTACAAGTTCCCGGATTTCATCCACACCCAGAAGCGGGACCCAAAGTCCAATCTCCGAAGCCCCGAGGCCATGTGGGATTTCTGGTCGCTGTCGCCGGAGAGTGTGCACCAGGTGACCATCCTGTTCTCGGACCGGGGGCTGCCCAAGAGCTACCGGCACATGAATGGCTACGGTAGCCACACCTACAGCTTCATCAACGACAAGGGGACCCGGTACTGGGTGAAGTTCCACTTCAAGACCATGCAGGGAATCCAGTGCCTCACCGACGAAGAGGCCGCCGCCATCGTCGCCGTGGACCGGGAAAGCCACCAGCGGGACCTCTTCCATTCCATCGAGGCCGGGGACTTCCCGAAGTGGCGTGTCATGGTCCAGGTGATGCCCGAGAAGAACGCGGAGAAGCTGCCCTACCACCCCTTCGACCTCACCAAGGTCTGGCCGCACAAGGACTATCCCCTCAAGGAACTGGGGATTTTGGAGTTGAAGCGGAATCCGGAGGACTATTTCGCGGAGATCGAGCAGTCGGCCTTCTCCCCGGCGAACATGGTTCCGGGCATCGGACACAGCCCCGACAAGATGCTCCAGTTCCGGATCTTCTCCTACGCCGACGCCCACCGCTACCGGCTGGGGGTGAATTATGAGAGCCTTCCGGTGAACGCTCCCCGCTGTCCGGTGCATACCTACCACCGGGACGGGGCGATGCGTTTCGATGGCAACCCGGCCGCCATCAACTACGAGCCCAACAGCAAGGGTGGCCCCGCCGAGACCCCGGCCTTCGCTGAGCCACCCCTGAAGATCGATGGGAACGCCGACCGCTACGATCATCGGAAGGGGAACGACGACTACACCCAGGCGGGGAACCTCTACCGGCTGCTGCCCGGCGACGAGAAGGACCGCCTGCACAAGGCCCTGGCCGGAGCCATGCGGGGGATCCCCAGGAAGATCATCAACCGCCAATTGGCCGTGTTCGCCAAGGCGGATCCGGCGTACGCCGAGGGAGTGAAGAAGGCGCTGAAGTAGGAGGAGGCCCTGTTGAGGAGGCCCTGGTATGGGCAGGACGGGGTGGGGTCCCCGTCCTGCCAAGGGCCGTTCAGTTCGCCTCGGGAGCGGGAGGGCTGATCAGTACTCCATCGCCTGCCCGGCCACGGGCACCGATGCATGTGCCTGAACCATCACCCAGGCGCCGTCCCGTTTTTCCAGGACGCCGCTCATACGCAATCCTTCCAGTGCCACTTGCTCGCCGCCGGCCGTCAAACGCCAGTCCATCAGTTCCGAGAACCAAGCCACTTCGCCTGATCTGCTGACCGTGATGACCTGATCCCGAACCACAATCTCGCTGTCTTCGTAGGAAGCGAACTGGATTTCCAACGAGGCTCTGAAGGCTTCATAGCCGACCCACCTCTCTGCGGCATCGGTGCCGATGACCATCGTGTTGGGGTCCTGGGCGATGATCAGGCCCATAAGCTCGAGGTCCTCATCTATCATCGCCTGAGGGAACAGGTCGAGCACCGCCTTCGCTGCCGCCTTCTCGGCGACCAGGTCCACAGCTGCAGTCACTTCTTCCTGCTCGATCTCCTGGGCGCAGCCTGTGGCCAGGAATGCTGCGATAACCAGCGACGACGCGAGGCACGTCTTCATGGGTGCCTCCCAATGTGGTTTTTGTGGGGATGATTCCAGCCGTCCATCCGGCAAGGTGCCGCTATCCTGCGGGTGCGGCAAGGCTGGTTCGGGTGTGTGTTGGCGGGGTTCAGTCCCCGTAGGTCCGAATCCTCGGCCCCGTTCTCTTCCAGGAATCGATGGGCTTGGTCCTACTTGCCCCTTCTCCCGGAGTACTGGGTTCAGTGCCGGATCATTCATGTTGAGAATCCGTGCGAGGGGAAGTAGCGTAGTAACGAGATTTCCTTTCGAGCCCAGGTTCCATGGACATCCGCATTCAGACGCTGGGCCGGTTCGCAGTCTGGCTGGACGATCGGGAATTGACTCAGATCCTCGAGCAACCGATCCGGGCCGCCCTATTGGTCTACCTCGCCGTGGAGGGAGAGGTGACCAGGGATGCGGCGGAAAGCGTAATCTGGAGTGACCTCCCACCCGGGAAAGCCCGGCACGCCCTGAACCAAACCCTCTACCGCCTCCGAAAGGACCTGGGGGAGGACTGGCTTTTGGCCTACGGGGACCTCCTGACGGTGACCGGCGGCGTTCGGGTCGACGCCAGGGAATTCGAGACGGCCGTGAAGGCGGGGGCGTGGGAGGAGGGACTGGAGTTCTACCGGGGGACCTTCCTGGACGGGTGGCACCTGCTTGGGACCAGCCCATTCGAGCATTGGACCGACCGCCATTGCCTTCGGCTTTCCCGGCTGCATAGGGAGGCGTGTCGGGTGGGTCTGTCGGAGTTGAAGGCGGCGGGCCGATACGCTGATGGTCTGAAGCTGGCTCGGGCCTGGGTCGAGAGAGATCCCATGGAGGACGAGGCTCAGCACAGCCTCATCGAGCTTCTGGCACGAACCGGTCAAAGAGGAGAAGCCCTCGAGCAGTACGAGATCTACGCCAGGCTTCTCTCCGAGGATGATCTGGCTCCCCTGGACGAGACCCGGGAGTTGGTGGAGGGAATCCGCAATGGTTCAGCGCTTGCCGGCAGCCCCGAGGCTCCGTCGCACCCCGAGGCTCCGTCGCACCCCGAGGCTCCGTCGCACCCTGAGTCTCCTACCGGTTCAGGCTCCTGGAAACCCCGAAGGCTCAGGAGGACGGTCCTGCTGGCTTCGACCCTGGGTCTCCTCACTCTCTCTGCACTTCTCTTCGTGCTGTTCCGCCGCTCCGTGCCTGAGCTTGGTCTGGTAGCCAACCGGGTTCTGGTGGTTCCCCTGGATAACCAGACGGGGGATCCCTCTTTGGCTCCGGTGGGTCGCATGGCCGCCGATTGGATCACTCAGGGGCTGGCTGGGGCGGAGTTTCTGCAGACCGTGCAATCCGGAGAGGTGCTCCCGGGGTTCGCGTCGGGGGGAGGCGAGGAGCCTTCGGAGGATTACCTGACACGCGCGATAGCGGCTGCGGAGGAAAACGGGGCTGAAACGGTAGTGACGGGGACGTACTACGCCAGCGGGCCGGGGATCGAGTTCCACGTGCAGATCATGGAGTTGCCGCAACGTACCGTCCTGGAGAGTGTTGGACCCGTGCGAACACCGTCGCTGGATCCCATGGAGGCCCTGGACGTCCTGCGCCAACGAGTGATGGTGAGCCTGGCCGTGCACCGGAATCAATCCCTCGGTGGGATCCTCACCGAGTCCGCCCTGCCTCCTTCCTACCCGGCCTATCTGGCTTATTACGAAGGACTTCGAAAGTGTGCCGCCGGGGACTGGCGAGGATCGCTTCCAGACTTCCTCCGGGCGCACGACCTGTCCCCAGAGTTTACCTCATCCCTGATCTTTGCCGGATTCGCGTTCACCAACGGTTGGGGGAACTATGCGGCGGCAGATTCGGTGGCTCGGATCGTTGAAGCTTCCTCGGAGACCTTACCCACCTATGACCGCCTTCGCCTGGAGTTCCTCCGCTCAACCATTCAGGGAGACAACGCTGCCGGGTACCGGGCGAAAAAGGCGGCGGCGGCCATCAGCCCCGGCGGAACCGCCCATTTCGCCGCGGGACAGAAAGCCCTCCAGCTAAACCGACCGCGGGAGGCTCTGGAGCTCCTCAGCAGCTGGGACCCCACCCGAGAAGCCGCCCGGCAGTGGGTCCCCTACTGGAACGTGGTGACCCAGGCGCACCACCTCCTGGGAGAACACGACCTGGAGCTGAAGGAGGCCCAGCGGGGGCGACGCCAGATTCCCGACCAGTTATGGACATTGGCGTACGAGATCAGAGCCCTTATCGCCCTGGGTCGTACCCGGGAGGTGAATGACCGACTGGGTAAAAGCCTCCACTTTCGTTGGACCCCGAACGTGAACCCCGGACGGGTCATGCTCATTGCGGCACAGGAGCTACTGGCCCACGGCTCGCCCGAGAGCGCCGATTCGGTTGTCGCCAAGGCACTCGTCTGGTACGAGGCTCTGGGGGAGGCGGACCGGGTCCGAGAGGACATTCGTTCTGGCAGGGCCCAGGCTCTCTATTTGGACGGACAGTTCGATGCGGCCAGGAAGGAGTATCAAGATCTTCTGAGCCGGGACGCTGACAACCCCGAGTACCTCAAGTACCTGGGCTCCATCGCGGCTTTGACCGGAGACCGAGCCCTGGCTCTGGATTACTCCGAAACTCTGGCCGCTCTCGACCGGCCGTACGTCTTTGGGGAGCATACCCTCGGGAGAGCCGTGATCGCCGCATTGCTGGGCGACCGGGAGAAGGCCCTGTTACTCCTGCAGACATCCGTGGCCCAGGGCGGGGTGTTCGGAACTTCCCTGCACTCCGACTCCGGCCTCCAGGTCCTTCGCGGGTATCGACCCTTCGACGAGTTCCTGGAGCCCCAGGGCTAAATCCGGCCTTATCGCCACTTCCTCCCCATCACAGGCCTAACTCCTGGTCTTACATGGCGTTGAGAGACCGCTCCATCCGGCCTGTGATGCGGATGTGATTCTCTCCCAGTTTTCGGGGCCCGTGTGTGATGGGGTTGTGGCGGCCTTTCCCCAAACTGGACACGACGGGCCATGGACAGGCTCTCGAACCGGAGGCCGTTCAGGTCCGAGCCCCAGCCACAAGGAGGAATCATGACTCCCGCGCGACTTCTCTCTCGACTCATCCCCATGATTTTCGCTGCCCTCACCCTTGCCTGCGGCGATTCGGCCCTGGTGGCACCAGAGCTGTCCATGGAGCTTGTAGGGTCTCAGGCCAAGGTCGTCAAAGAGCCCCAGGCGGTGCCCTTTCACGGCTCCACCACAGGTGGGCTCGTAGGGATGATCCCGGCTCCAGAGGGCAGGTGCCCCCCTCAGCACCCCCTCCTCCTCATGTACGAGGGAGCTGGGACCGCCACCCACATGGGCCGAATCACGGTTGTGGGGAGCGAGTGTGCCTACTTCAATCCGCAGGATCCTTCGACTTTGAGCACCGGGCAGTCCCAGTTCACCTTCACCGCAGCCAACGGTGACCAACTCTTCGTGGCCTACGATCAGACCACCATTGGTTTCGAGCCGGCGCCCTCCCCTTGGTTGCTGTGGTCCGCGGCCATCTATGCCACCGGTGGAACGGGACGCTTGGAAGGGGCCGTCTTGGTGGATGTAAGATGGAACGGGGGAGCGAATCTCATGACGAATGAGACCTACTCCTCTTTCGATGGCTGGATCCGATACGATGCCTCGAATCGGTCGGGGAAATGAAGTCTAGGCGGCGGAGCCCGGGGCAGCGGAGGTTTAGGGATCAGCCTCCCTGCCCCGGCTCCATCCGCACCCTGGCCACCGTCCGCTCCTCCACACCGGCTCGACCGTCCCTGCCCTTCCGCTCTAGTGGCAGGAGCCAGAGTCGGCCCTCGCTCCAGAGCTCCAACTGGTCGAAGGAATGGGGGTTGTCCGGGTAGCCCGATTGGCCCCCGGGGAGGATGAACCCTCCGGAGCCGTCGGGGTCGGCCAGGTCCACCACGTGGCGTTGGCTGGGGCCGTACGCGGAGCGGAACGGAGGCACGGTTCCGCTGAAGGGGCCTACGTTCACCGAGTAGGGCCCGCCTACCCTGGGGATCCCGGATCGTCCGAAGCGGAGGAGGGACCCCAGCACGGGGAGGTCGGCCATGGGGTGGGCCAGGGTGAGCTGGTGGGCCTCTCCCCAGGGCAGGTCGGCGAACTCCGCCGCCGTCCGGGCCGCT
>JBDRDQ010000420.1:0-5373 GCA_043820695.1 Gemmatimonadota bacterium
GCCCTTGAAACGAACCATGTAGAAGGAGATCATCCATCCGGCGACCATCCCCATTGCCAGCGACCCCCCCACCTCCCACGCCAAGACCCATCCCACCCCGGGCGCCGTCTCGGCCGCCCCCTCCAGAACCCTGGCGACGGAGAGGGCTCCGGTGAACAGGATTACCACCATGACGTCCTTCAGCACCGTCACCGCCAGAATGGTGGAGCTCACCGGACCTCGAGCCCCGGTTTCGTTGATGACAGCGATGGCCACGGCAGGGGAGTTGGCGATGGCGATGGATCCGAAGATCATGGCCACGGTGAGGACGCGGGCCGTCGGCATCCCCGCCGTGAGGGGAAACCAGCCTGACACGGCCACCACGGCCAGACTGAGCGTTAGGAACACGGCGGTCATCTCGGCGGCCGTGATCCCGACGATCTGCCTCCAGCGCCGCCGAAGGGCACCGATGCGAAGCTCCCCGCCAGCCGACATCGCGATCAGGCTTATGGCGAGGTCCTCCACGATCCGGAACCCCTCGAGGTGGGGTCGATCGAGGAACCCGAGGAGGTCGGGACCGACGATAAATCCGAGAAGGAGATAGCCGGTGATCCGCGGTAGGCGAACGCCTTCCGCCACCTTCCCCGCAAGGAAGGCGGCGAGGAGGAGGAAGCCCAGGAGGAGAGTGAGCTCCCCCCCCAGGTCGCCAGCCCCCAATACCCTCGACAGGGCCTGGAACACCCACATCAAACCCAGGATGCCGCCGAGACTCAGCGCCCGTCGCAGCTCCATGGCCCAGGCCCGGTCCGGGGAGGGTCCGCACCCGGCCACCGAGACCGAGCGACAGACCCCCGACGGACAGGAGATAAGGGTTTAGGTCGATTCCGAACAGGCCGGGAGCACAAAGAGAAGCCGCCCCCACCTACCCGCTGGGGCGGCTTCTCATGTCTGGAACTCCTGGTCGGCCTAGATCGGCCTAGTTCCACTCGTTGCGGCCGGCCCTCCGTCGGCCGAGGACCTCTTCGTCCTCCTCTTCGAAGTCCTCCTCCCATTCCTCCCAATCCTCGTCGTCCTCATCGTCCTCATCGTCCTCGTCCTCGTCGTCCTCGTCCTCGTCCTCGTCCTCGTCCCAATCTTCGTCCAGGACGCCCTCGATGCTCAGCTCGTTATCCCAATCCACATCCTCATCCCACTCGCCCTCCTCATCCTCGTCGCCCGCGGCGAACTCCATTGGCGAAGAAATGATCTCTTCGTCCGCCCAAATCCAGCCGTCCAACATGCTCCTCTCCTCCAAGTATGGGACCCGCGCCAGGGCTTGGGTCGGGGTATAGGCCTATAATTGGCGATTATAAACGGGGCCCAGAGGTTGTCAAGAAGAAATTCTCACGGCCACACGACGCGTCCGAGGGCCGTCCCACTCTGCAAGGTAAATTCCCTGCCAACTCCCCAGGATCAAATCCCCTCGATGGATGAGGAGGGTAAGCCCCGGGCCGAACAGGCTCGTCTTGAGATGGGCGTCGCTATTCCCCTCCCGATGCCTGTAGCTCACCTCATCATGGGGCACCAGTTTCCCCATCTTCCAGACGAGGTCCCGTGCAACGTCAGGGTCTGCATTCTCGTTCACAGTCAGGGCGCAGGTGGTGTGCATGGACCAGAGATGGACCACCCCTTCCAGCAAGCCTGAGGCTCGGACCGCGTCCCGGACCTGGCCTCCGATTTCAATCAACACTTCACGTCGCGTCGTTTTGATTTCGAGATACCGGATCATGGCACCACTCCTTCCCTCTACCCCTCCCCAGGCGCCCCTTCGATCTGGTGCAGGGGGCGGGGCTCGAGTTGGAACGTGACGTGCGAGATTCCCCAATTGTTCAACCTTTCGTTGATTTCGTCCAGGATTCTCCGATGCATGTTCAGGTCGTCGATGACCCCATGCCCGCTCATGGCCACGAAACCACTCGTCAGGGTCCAGACATGAATGTCGTGGAGTTCCTCGAGTCCGTCGATCGCTCTGAGGTTCTCCACCAACTCCTCCACATCGAGTCCGGGGGGTGCGGCTTCCAGCAGAACATCGGTTGCCTCACGAACCAGGCGCCAGGCCCCGAAGAGGATGAGGACAGCGATCACGACCGAAATGATGGGATCGGCCATCATCCAGCCCTTGGTCATGATCAGGATTCCGGCCGTGATGGCTCCGATCGAACCCAGAAGGTCCCCCAGGACGTGGAGATACGCGCCCCGAACATTCAGGTTCTCTCCGGCGTGTCTGTGGAGGAGGGCCGCTCCCGTCACGTTCACTCCCAACCCCACCGCCGCAACCACCAACATGAGGGGTGCGTTCACGTCGGGGGGAGATTGGAATCGACCCCAGGCCTCTTTCAGAATCACCGCGGCAATGAATAGCAGGGCAGCTCCGTTGATGAGGGCTGCGAGGATTTCCAACCGAACGTAGCCATAGGTTTTTTTCGGACTGGGTGGCCTCTGAGCCAGGCGCATGGCCACCAGGGAGAGGGCGATGGCACCCACGTCGGTGAACATATGCCCTGCGTCCGCCAGCAGGGCCAGGGAGTTGGAGAGGACCCCTCCCACCACCTCCGCCACCATGAACCCAGCTGTGATCCACAGAACCCACCGCATCCTGCCGCGTTGTGCCTTCCGGTCCCTGGGTGTCCCGTGGAAATGGTCATGAACGGGCCCCTGGTCGGCCACGTCCGACTGAGCATGGATGGTGAAGGTGTTCCGGCTCATAAGCCCTCCACTCCGGAAGGCGTGGAAGACCCCGTTCGAGACCTCGCAAGCGCCGTCTTCAGGAGTATGGGTCCTCCGAGGATATTACCGATGATCACGGCCATCCCCAGGGCCACGACATCTTCACCGATCTCAGGAAACGCCTCCTTCAACACCAGAAGAAGCCCCAGCGTCACACCCCCTTGGGACATGAGCCCTCTCCAGGTCAACGACCGGATCTCAGCCGAAGCCCCGGCCCATCGAGTCCCGAGGCGAGCCCCCAAATAGGTGAGGGCGAGGCGCGAGGTAAAAAGAAGGAGGGCCGCGATCCAGAAGGCCCCGATGGCCCCGAGGTCCAAGCTGGCTCCGGCGATGGTGAAGAATAATGCGAAGATGATCACGGCGACCTTCTCGATCCCGCGAATCATTTGGTCCCCGGATTCGGACAGGTTCTCAATGGTGAAACCGGCAGCCACTCCTGCCAGGAGAAGCTCCAGGTGGAGGAGTTCCGTAGTCAACACCAGGACGTAGGCAAACAGGAAAGTGGCGTAAGGGGGCTGTTCCCCTTCCTTCTCCAGGAAAAGAGAAAACACCCAACCCAGGAGTCCACCGACGGCTAAAGCGCCCCCGACCTCCCACAGAAGGCCCAGGAGCACACCCCCCTCGCCGGCGTCATGCCCCAGAACCGGCTGGACCAGAGCGAGCAATAGCGTGAACAGGATGATCACCACCACATCCTTCACGATGGTCACTCCGAGGATCACGTCGGTCAGCGGGCCCTTGGATCCCGTCTCTTCGATGACGGCCACCGTCAGATCCGGAGAGGAATTGGCGGACCAGACTCCAAGGAGGGCGCCCAGAGCCAGAATTCCCACGAACCCGGCATCGTCGAGGAAGGGCAGGAAAAACCCAATGGGAAGAAAGACCAGAGTCACTCCGACCGACACCACTCCAACCACCGCAAGGGTCGTAAGCGCGATGCTCTTCGCAGCCGGACGGAGAGCGTGGATCTTCAGCTCCCCTCCGGCAAGCAGAGCGATGAGGGCAAGGGCGAACTGGTCGATGAGGCGAAGCTTTTCCAACGCTCCCCAGGGGATGAGTCCCGCCACGGACGGCCCCGCGAGAATACCCACCACGAGGAAGCCCGTGATCTTTGGAAGGCCCATTTTCGCCGCCAACGATCCTGCCACGCTGGCCGCCAAAAGCACGAACCCCATCAGCACGGTCAGACTCTCCTCCGGGGCGTCGGTCTGGTAGACCATGACGCTCAGGTAGGCCACCCCAAACAGGAGCGCGAGGGTAAACACGAGATTCAGGATACGGGCCAAGGAACGCTCTGGCTTTCGGGTGTTTTCGTTACGTTAGTAGCGAAGATAATCTACCGGTCCTGCCGGGACACCGTGTAATAATGTCTCCTTTCCGGGAAGCCGTCCTCCGCATCGTGGCCCAGATCCCAGAGGGCCAGGTTACGAGTTACGGGGCTGTGGCGGCCATGGCAGGCCAGCCAAGGGCAGCACGGGGGGTAGGGTGGATCCTGAATCGGCTGGGGCCGGAGGCCGACCTTCCGTGGTGGCGGGTCGTGAACCGGGAAGGCGGTCTCTCCACCTACCGGCTTCCCAGCGGAGCCGGCCCCCTTCAAAGGGCCAGGCTGGAGGAGGAAGGGGTGTCTTTCGACTCCGATGGACGGGTTGAGGAAGATCGCTCATGGTGGCGGCCCGATCTGGGCTGATCTGAAGCCGGCGAAAGACCTTTTGGGGGGGGATGGCGTTCATGACGCAAAGAGCTGAAACCGACGTCCTGGTCATTGGTTCAGGGATCGCGGGAGCTACGGCGGCCCTGGAGCTGGCCGACGCAGGCATGGAAGTGACGGTGGTCACCCTGGCCCGCGACCCCAGGGAGTCCAACACCTACTACGCCCAGGGCGGGATCGTCTTCAGAGGACCGGACGACTCGCCGGAACTTCTGGCCAAAGACATCCACCTCGCTGGTGGCGGCCACTGCAACCAAACCGCGGTGAAGGTCCTTTCCGAAGATGGGCCACGGCTCCTGGACGAGCTCCTGATCCGAAAGGCCCAGGTGAACTTCGACCGAAACGAAGACGGTTCCCTGTCGTTGGTCAAGGAAGCAAGCCATTCGGTGCCCCGGATCGTGCATGCAGCCGACGCCACCGGCAAAGCCGTTCAGGTCGCCCTGCAAAAGAGGATGGCGAGCCACCCCAACATCACCGTCCTGACCGAGCATACCGCCATCGATCTCCTCACGCCCTCCCACCATGCCCGAGACCGGCTCGCCGTGTACGAGCCCCTCGTATGCGTGGGCGCGTACATCCTCGACCAAAAGGAGGGGCGGGTGGTTCGGTGCCTGGCGAAAAAAACCATCCTCGCCACCGGAGGTCTGGGGCAGATCTTCCTCCGTTCGACCAATCCCGCCGGCGCCCGGGGGGATGGGGTGGCAATGGCGGACAGAGCCGGAGCCCGGGTCATCAACACCGAGTTCATCCAGTTCCATCCCACCACCTTCTATCACCCCCATGAGCCGAACGCCCTCATCTCGGAGGCCGTACGCGGAGCGGGTGCCAGGTTGGTCCGGGCCGACGGCGAACCGTTCATGCAAGAGTACAGCCCCGAGTGGAAGGACCTCGCCCCCAGGGACGTGGTGTCTCGCAGCATT